>JAYVBB010000597.1:0-6443 GCA_043750715.1 Pseudomonadota bacterium
GCGCCTCTTCCGATGCACGGCAAGGTCTCCGAGATTCACCACAAAGGCACCGGCGTCTTCAAGGATCTGCCGACACCGCTGAAGGCGACGCGTTATCACTCGCTTGCGGTGGAGCCGAAAGGGTTGCCCGCGGTGCTTGCTGTGACGGCAGAGACTAGCGACGGCGTGATCATGGGGCTAAGGCACAAAGAGTGCCTGATCGAAGGCGTGCAGTTCCATCCGGAGAGCGTGCTGACGGAGCACGGGAAGCTTATGCTGGCGAATTTTGCGAGGGAAGCGGGGGCGCGGTAGGCTTCTGCGGCTCGCTTAGGTCGGGAGCCCAGATCTGGCGCGGGAGATCGCTTCGGCCATGCGGCAGTGAAGGGCTGCGTGCCCAAAGTTTGTGCGCAACAGCGCCTCGCTTTGCGTTGCGCACGGCCAGCCGAGTGGGTTGACTCGAATATCTACGTTCAGTTTGAACGTGAAGATAGGGGTGGACGGGTTTTTTCGGATCGCATTTTCCGTGGCAGAGGCCCGTGAGGCAAAGGCCGCGCAGCGTCACGAATGCGAAGGCTGCGCGGGTTTTCGCGGTCGGCCGGCAAAAAAATAGGTCGTGCGGCGATTCGGCGACCAGGGTGCGCGAAATCGCGTCGAAAAAACCCGTGGTAGAAATCTCTTGAACCAAGCAAGAGGTGCGCATTGCAAGATCTGAAACAACTCCCGAGCAAGACTCTGGTCACGCGGCTCGAAGAAATGGCGACGCAAGAGCGGAAGCATCAGATCGAGATTCTGCGGTACCTTTCCGAGCTCGATGAGCGGCGGGTTGTGGTCGAGATGGGGTACAGCAGCCTGTGGGATTTTTGCCGGCGCCGCCTGAAGTTTTCGGAAGCGACCAGCACGCGGCGGGTAAACGTCGCGCGGGCGTCGCGGACTTTTCCTGCGTTGCTGACGATGCTTGAAGATGGCCGGCTCAGCCTGGGGACGGCTTCCGATCTATCGCATGGGTTGACCGACGACAACCACGTCGATCTCCTGGCTACCGCCGCATGGAAGACGGCCCGGGAGGTTCAGCGCCTCGTGGATCCTACGAACGCCAAGGGCGGTGCAAAGCGCGACGTCATCCGACGCGTGGTGACCCCAACGATGGTCGCTGCGCCGGCCGCGCTTGCCTTGGTCGAAGATCGGTCCGCAATCGGTCCGGCACCGCACCGGTCTACCGTCCCAGTGATGCAATCCCCTGCCCCCGCCACGCTCCGGGTGTCGTTCAACGCCGACGAGCGCGTCGTGGAGAAACTCGAGCGCCTGCAGAAAATCCTGGGCGTGGAAACGCTGGCGGAAGTCTGTGAGCGGGCAGCCGACCTCCTCTTGGACAAGGTCGACGCGGTCCGCCGCGTCGAGAAGCGCCAACAAAAGGCGAAGGCCAAGGCCGCGTCGGCCAACAAGGCCCCGACGCCCGGCCCGCCTAAGATCGAGGCGAGAAAGCCAGGTCGCGCTTTGGCAGATAAAGTATTGGTCGATTCGGGCATGCGCTGCACCTTCGTCTCCAAAGACGGCGTCCGCTGCACCGAATCCCGCTTCCTGACCATCGACCACGTCCGACCGTACGCCCTCGGCGGCAAGTCGACCGACCCGACTAACCTCCGCTGTTACTGCGCCTCCCACAATCTCTACGTCGGCCGCAAAACTTTCGGACCGCTCAACGTTCAGACTGAACGTAGTCTTTAGCTCCCGTCGGTGCCTCGCCGCGACCCATTCGGCTGGCCGTGCGCCACGCAAAGCGAGGCGCTGTCCCTCCCAAGATTTGGGCACGCAGCCCTTCATAGCCGCATGGCCGAAGCACCGCCGCGAGTCGGATCTCGGGCTTCAAGCGGATCCAGACGCGCCCGAGACGTTTACGGTCTTTTGGTCAGCGCAAAGCGCGCCTGTTCCTTGCCGTCCACCACCAGCGACCCCACGAACATCTCGGCAGGCCTCACCCAGAACCGGCTCAGCTCGTTCTCGTAAAGGCACTCGTAGAAGACGAGGTCTTCCATCGTCTCGCTGTGCTTGCACGTGCCGAGGATCCGGTATTGCTTGCCCTTGTAGTGGGTGTAGATGCCGCCCACGACGATTTCCGATTTCAAGACGACCCCGATTACTTCAGCGCCTTGTAGATGTCCGCTGAATGCGCCGCCGGGTTGTACTTCACGACCATGCTCTTCAGCAAGGGGCGAACCGTCCGGTTCTCGGTGTTGAACGTACCGTAGTTCGCCGGATCGTACGGGTGGAAGGAGAAGATGCCGTCCTCGCCCCAGACGTCGCCGTAAAGAACCGTTTGCGGCTCGAAGGTGTCGAGCGAGCGGCCCGTTTCCTGGTGGCAGCGCGAGCAGCTCTTCTCGTTGACCGCGATCAGGCCGCTGAAGTTGTTGGCCGGGACGACGGAAACGCCCGAGGTGGTGGTCGGCGCGAAGCTCGGGCCTAGGTCGCTCTGCTTCCAGACTTTTTCGTAGGCCGAGACGAAGGTGGTCTTCGTCAGCAGCTCCTTCACGAGGGCGTCGTCGCCGAAGGCGGGAAGCTCGTCGAGCGCGCCCGACTGGGCGAAGGTGTTCTTGAAGGACGTGGACGTCTTCGACGCCGCTTTCATGCCGCTGGTCGAGGCGAGGACGTCGACGACGTTCTTGAGTGGGGCGTTGCCTTCGTAGTTGGGACGCGCCGTCTTGATCGCCGCTTCGAGGCGGGAGGCCTCAGGGAAGGGACGGAAGGAGTTGGTCGCCCAGCCCGCGAGGTACCGGGTTCTGATCCGGATTTCCGTCGGGAGGAGCTCGCCGCCCGGCGCCTTGATGAAGATTATCTCGCCGAGGACCGAACCCTTCGGGTAGATCCACGTCCACTTATGGAGGCCCAGGCCGCCTTTGCCGTTGGCGTTGTCGATTTTGCTGAAGGCGATCGGCAAGCGGTTGCCCTGTGCATCGACCGGGAGGCTCAGGAAGTTGGCGACGACGACGTTTTCCGAGTTGTCGGTGCCGGCGGTGTGGCCGAGCGGGAACGACCAGTGGCCCTTGTTGTCGAAGAACTTTTTGCCTTCGGGGACGATGATGCCTTTGGCGGTCTGGTTGGCGCGGGCGCCGATCGGAGCCGTCGAGTTGTCGCCGACCGAGTCCTGGTAGGACGGGATCATCGATTGATCGTCGTACCAGAAGGTGCCCGGGTCCTGGAAGATCTTCTGGAGCGCCGGGAAAGCGACTTTCGGCAGCGCGGCTTTGTATCTGGCCATGGATGCGTCGGAGAGAAGCTGCGGCGCGGGAGCAGCGGCGCCAGCCGCGGCCGAGACCGTCGAACGCTCGTCGGGAGCACAGCTCGCGAGAAGCGAAATGGCACCAGCGAAACCCAGCAATAGGCGACCGACGCGTTGCGACATGGACGAACTCCTCGACCGGTGGAGCGGGAACGGGGAACTTGGGTACGAGGAGATCTATCCAAGGATGGTGCCAAGCCGCGGGCCGCGCGCCATTCGCCAAAAGTGCCGTAATTTCATATTGTTATTAAAATCGAGCCGAAACCGGACGGGCCGGAAATCTGGCTCAAGATTAGGCAGAGACTAGAATTTTTGCAGCTGCCGGCGCACGCCGAAGCCGAAGCCGATCGCGTAGGTGACCAGCATGAGCGGAGTCCAAAGCGTCAGCAGGTCCTGGACCGGGTCGCTCGGAGCGGACGGATAAAGCGCAAAAGCGCCACCCGCTGCGAGCAGTAGGAGCACGACGTGGGCGATCGCCGTCACCTTGCCTTGCGTGCTTCCGAGAACGAGAAAGCCGAGCGGCGTGATCAGCACGCCGGCGACGGCTTCGCTCTGGCTGTTCCCCGGCGGGGCGAGGAGATAAGCGATGAAGAGCGGCCAGAAATAGCAGAGAAAAAACGTCCCGGCGTAGAGCGCCAGGGCCTTCACCACGAGGTAAAGCTTCCTGAAGCCGCCGGAAAAGACCACCTCGTTGTCCGTCATGGGCCTGAGTATAACCCGTCAGCGGGTATTTTGCATGGCGATCAAACAGGCGGCCATCTTGTTCCTCGTCTCGAGCCATTCTTCCTGCGGCGTCGAGTCGTAGACGATGCCGGCCGACGCCTGGGTCGAAGCGACGCCGCGGGCGACGTGGATCGTCCGGATCAAAATCGTCGAGCGGAGATTGCCCTGGAAGTCGAAAAGCCCGAGGCTGCCGGCGTAAAATTCGCGGCTGATTTTTTCGTGCTCGTAAATCAACTGCATCGCGCGGATCTTCGGGGCGCCGCTGACCGTACCGTTGGGGAAGCTGGACGCCATCGCGTCGTAAGCATCCTTGCCGTCCGCGAGCTCACCGGTGACCTGGCTCACCATGTGGAAGACGTGGCTGTATTCTTCGACCGTCATCAGCTCTTCGACCTGGACGGAACCCGGCGCGGCGATGCGGCCGATGTCGTTGCGCGAAAGATCGACGAGCATGACGTGCTCGGCGCGCTCTTTTTCGCTGGTGACCAGCTCGTGGCGCATTTTCTGGTCTTTGACCGAATCCCAGGTCCGCCGCCGCGTGCCCGCGATCGGCCGGTGCGTCATGCGGCCGTCCTGCACGCCCACCATCATTTCGGGGGACGCGCCGAGGATATGGTGGTCGCCGAGTTTGTAGAAAAACATGTAAGGCGACGGGTTGAGCATCCGGAGGTGGCGGAAGATGTCGAACGGCCGCGCTTCCGTGTCGAGGCTCAGGCGATTGCCGATCTGAATCTGGAAGATTTCGCCAGCTTTGATTTCTTCCAGGAGTTGAGCCGCCCGCTGCTCGAATTCGGTCTGCGTGAAGGCGGCGCGCATCTTCGCGTGGTCGAGCGCGTCGTCGGTGAGGACGAGCGGCGACGGGCTGTGCACGGCCTTCAAACGCTTGATCAGCGTCTTGAGCTGGACGAGCTCGCGGTCGAAAAGGGAGCGCAGCGCTTCCTCGCCCGTTGCCAGGATCTGGACGTTCCGCGTCACGAAGAGGCGGCGCGCCAGGTGGTCGAGCACCAGGAAGTTCCGTGGCATGAAATAGAAGGCGTCGGGGAGTCCTAGCGTCTTGGGCGGCGGCTTGCCGACGGTCGGCTCGAGGGCGCGCGCGACGTCGTACGAAAAGTAGCCGGTCGGTCCGGCCATCGCCGCGACGTCGGGACCGCCGAGGCGGATGCCGGGCGGATAGACTGCTTTGAGCTTCTGTCCGGCCATCTTTTGGCGGAGACCCGCGACCGGATCCAGACCGCCCTGGCCGTGGTCGTATTTGTAAGTCCAGAGCGGCTCGAAACCGAGGAAGGAGTGGCGGGCGTTCGGCCCGGCCGTCGCCGATTCCAACAGAAAGAAGTGGTCCTCGGAGGCGAAGCGGTCGGCGAGCGTCACCGCCGTTTCGTGGTCGAACGCGAGCGGCACGCTCAAAGCGACGATCTGGGCGTCCTTGGCGGCGGCGGCGAAGTCGGCGAACGTGGGGAGGGCGTCACTCACCTCCCCGTCTTACCACGGCACCGGAACTAGTCCAAGATTCCGCCGAGGAAGAGCCCCTTCTTGGAATGCTGCTCCCCCGTGGTGAGGTCCAGAACGTTCAGAATGCCGATCGAACTGTCCTTCAGGATCAAGACGCGAGAGACGTCGGGATCCAGGGCGGAGGCGGCGGTGTCCTCGACGTCGAGCACGCGCTGGAAGATCGGCAGACCGGAGACCAGGGACACGAGCTGCACCGAAACGGTCTGGTAGTCGACGGAAGCCGGCGTGACGCTTCCCGCTTCCGTAGTGACGTCGTGGGCGTCGACGCAGACCAGGGCCATGCCGTCGGGACCGACGGGAAGAGCCCCGAGGGGGTAGCTGCAAACACCCTCGATCGTTCTCGCCTTCTCGAGGGAGTCGACGGCGACGTTGAGGGTGTGCAGGCGCCCGCCGACCTGGGTGACGCCCACCTTGCCCTGGCTCGCGACGGTGATGTCGATGACGGCCAGCGGGTCGCCGAGGGTCTGCGTCGGCCGGTCCGCGGGCGCCACGCAGGGTGCCGCGGGGTCGAAGAGGGAGACGACGCCGAAGCGGTCGCCTTGGACGGCGAGGGACGAATTGTCGTCGAGGGCCAGCGCCCGAAAGAGCGCCGGCGCGTCGGCCGCGACGGTGGGGTCGCCCGCGCACTTGCGCTTGGGTTTCGCCGCAATCGGCCCGCCCGCCAGGTCCACGGTGTAATACGCGTAGCTACCGTCGGCGGGCTTGTAGAAGAGGAGCTCGTTGCCAGTCCCGCTGATTTGCACGATGCCGAGCGGTGGCTCGTTGCCGGGCGGCGTCGAGAAGTTGGGAGGCACCACAAACGGCGAGTCGAGCGTCTCTTCCTGCCATTCGCCGTTGCCGAGCTGGTGGATGACGCGAAAAGCCTGACCGTCCTTGCTCACGAACGCATACGTCGCCGAGTCGGACGACCGCGCGACGTAACCGATGGGAAACTCGATCGGCTGAAACGTCTTCTCGG
>JAYVBB010000598.1:0-1788 GCA_043750715.1 Pseudomonadota bacterium
GCCTGCTGCTCCAGTATCTCGGCCTGCCGCTGGGCTTCCACCCGGGAGGCGGCGCGGACGGGCTGCCGTGCGACCACTACCTCGCGGATGACCGGTGGCGGTGCCAAACGGATGGCCGCCATTTGGCCCGAGTTAACCCTCGGCATAAACTAGGTAAATATTGCTAGCATCGCGCCCGCGATGATCTAGAATGACGTCGCATGAAGCACTTTGCCCTGTTGCTCCTCGGAGCAGCGTTGAACTCTGGCCCCGCCGCGGCTTCGCCTTGGCCTCTCTCCGAGCTGTACGAGCTCAGGGGACAGGAAGCGTTGGTCACCGACACGACCTATACGCCCGACGGCGCGAAAGTTTTGAGCTGCGACCGCAAGGGAACGATCTACGCCTGGAACCCGAACGACGGCACGGTGCTCTGGCACCTGGAAGAACCGGAAGGCAACTTCTCGCGCGTCACCGTCAGCCGGGACGGCCGGCTCGCCGCCGTGGTCGGGCTCCACTTCGTCGGAGTGATCGATCTCGTACGCGGGACGTGGCTCAAACGCTACACCTTGCCCAATCTCGGCGCCGCCTCCGCCGTTGCGATCTCTGACAGCGACCGCCTGCTCGCCGTCGGCGACTCCGGCTCGCACATCTGGCTGATCGACATGCGCACGAACGGGATCACCGATTTCGCGCACCACGACTGGGGGATCATGGACCTCCGGTTCACGGACCACGACCAGTTCCTCCTGGCGGGCGACGCCACTTCGGTCCGCATCTGGGACGTCGAAGAGCGCACGGACCGCCGGATCGTCGACACCGAAGCCGACGACATCCCGGGCATGTATTTCCTGACTCGCATGACCTTTACCGAGGACGCGAAATTCGTGATCGTCGGCTCGGGGAACGACGCCGTGCTCTTCAACCTCGCGGAGCAGGTCGTGGTGCAGAGCTTTCACGGCCACGACAAGGAAGTCGTCGTGGTCCGCGTCACGCCGGACCACCTGAACGTCGTCACGTCGAGCCGCGACCACACGACGCGCGTCTGGGACATCGAGACCGGCGAAGTGATCGGCAAGACGGAGGCGCTCGACCTGAGCCTCACCGCGTCGATCGCCGTGTCGCCGAAAAACGACCAGTTCATCATGAGCGCCGCGCTGTTCGACATCTTCGGCGGTACGGTGCGCACGAAACTCGCCATCTGGGCCATTCCATCCCGACAGTAGGAGTTCTTTGCATGCGGTCTTTGTTCTTGCTCGGCGCCTTGCTCTTCACCGGAACGGTTCACGCGTCACCCCTCGACGACGTCCAAGGCAAATGGACCACCGGTCTGATGACGGACTCGGAAGGCTACATCCAGTACCGCCAGATCTACGACTTCCGCGGCACCGACTGCTCGATCAAGATCGATTTGCTCGTCAACCACCCGATGGGCCAGGCCGGCGAGCGCATGGTCTGGGACTGCCGCTTCACCGTGATCGGGCCCTCCGCCGCGGTGCCAGGCGCCTGGGAAGTGGACGTCGAGATCCTTAAACACACCCTGACGCCGATCCATCCGGCTTCGGTCGAGGACTACAACCAGAAGAAGATGTGTGGCTTCGACGACTGGCGTCTCGGCGGTCCCAAAGACGTGAGCAATCTGACCTGCGACGGCGAGTTCACCGAGACCGGCACGATGCATGACCTGGTCAAGATCATCCCGAACGAGTCGATCCAGTTCGGCCTCGGCGGCGACGACGATCCGCTCGGCAGCCCGCGCCCGACCGAGCTCGATCCGGACAACATCGTGCCGCGCAACGGCACGGGCGGTCC
>JAYVBB010000599.1:0-3776 GCA_043750715.1 Pseudomonadota bacterium
GTGCCGTAAAGAATCGTCTTGGCGAAATCGGACAGTTCCAGGGGGATCCTATAGCATGTATGCTCATCTGATGCGCAAGTGCCTGATTCTATGCCTGATCCTGCTCCATGCTCCGTTCGCGTCGGCGCAAGGCGCGTCGCGGCTTTATCCCTCCGGAGCCGAAACGAAGACGCATGGCGGCGCCGGCCAGCTGATGAGTCGCGGGGCTCCGGCCAACTTTTACAATCCCGCCAACCTCGCTTTGACGACGTCGTCCGAAGTGTACGGCGAGCTCGACGTCATCGTGGTGGACTACAAGTTCGAGTACCCGCGGCAGGACGCGGTCGAGGTCAAAGTCCGGACGCCGGCGCCGTTCTTCGGATTCGCGTTTGCTCCCTCCGAAAGCGTGACGGTCGGGTTTTCGGCTCTGGCGCTTCCCGGCGGCAAAGGCCGCACGCTGAAGAAGTTTCCGACCCGCATCTTCGCCGAAGACGCCGACTCGGATCCGATCCTGCTCGACGTCGAGTCCGGCAGCAAAGGCGTGAGCTACCAGGGAGCGCTGGGCGGGTCGTTCCGCTTTCTCGAGACCTATGCGGCGGGGATCAGTCTGCTTTTTTCGGGTGGCACCAGCACGTTGAAGGCGACCGAGTCGGACGGCGACGGCGTGCTGATCGAAGCGAAAAGCAAATCGTCCAACTATCAGATGCTCCTCGGTGGGCGTGGCAGCTGGCTCGAAGGTCGCCTCGAAGCGGCGTTGTCGGTGCGACTGCCGTCCCAGTCTAAGTCGAAAGGGCGGACGGAGTATCCTGCCCTAGAGGGCGGCGTCGACACCTCGTCCACCAGCAAGGGTCCCGTAGCTTTCGGCGCCGGCGTGACCGGAAAAGTCACCGACAGGATTTCGCCCTTCGCGGAAGTGCTCCATACGAATTGGCGGGAGCTGAGCTCGAAGGGTGGCCGCTCGGTCTTCGACAAAGTCGACGTGGACTATTTCGACACCAATGACCTGTCACTCGGCGCCGACTACGCCATCGGCAAGAACGTCGCGACGGTCGCCGTCGGCTTCTATCAATCGGAGCTGGGCGACGGCGTCATGGCGAAGGAATCCGACGACGGCAAAGAGCTCGCGGGCTTCGAGATGCAAAGCGTCGAGTCGATCGGCTTTACGACCTACGCGGCAGGCTACCGCATGGCGTTGAAGCAGGGTCATCTGCAGACCGGCGCGACCTACACCGCGGGCGACCGCGACGTAGCAAGAAAATCCCGCGGCTACGGCACCTACACCCTCAGGTATTACAGCATCGTGGCCGCCGGGGTCTGGCGCCTCTAGGTCACTTCTTGAACGGCATTTTGCCGAGGTAGTCTTTTTTCCCTACGTCCACGCCGTTGTGGCGCAGAATCGCGTACGCGGTCGTGAAGTGGAAATAGAAGTTGGGGATGACGTGATGGATCGCGTACTCCTCGCCGGTCAGATATTGACCTTCCCAACGGGGCGTCGTCACGTGGCGCGTCGCGTAACCGTCGAAGTCCTTCGGCGTGAACGTCTTGAGGTATTTGGCAACGCTGTCGACCCGCGCCCGCAGCTCGGGGAGGGTCTTTTCCGTGTCGGCATGCGTCGGGGGTTCTTTGCCGGTGATCAGGGCGGCGCCCTTCTTCGCGGTGTCGCACATGATTTGGACTTGGCGCGCGAAAGGGAACTGGTCGGGAGACAGACGGGATTCCATCAGCACGGCGAAGTCGAGCTTCTTGGCTTGGGCGAACTGGTCGGCTTTGTCCAGGACGCCGGCAAAATTCTCCAGCATCCGAATGAACTGGGTCGTGGTCAGGGCGTGAATCATAGAGCCTCCGTGGTGTGACGGCAGGTTCCTTCTTTTTGGCCGGGAAGTCCAGTCGTGATACTTTGGGACGCTATGAAGCCAGTCTTTTTCGTACTCTGGGCGGCGCTGATTCCCGGCCCTTTTCTCGCGCTCGGCCGCATTCCCGCCGTCTGCGCTCTGGCTTCTTCGCTCGTGCTCGTCGCGCTGGCCTGGTATCAGACGCGGGAACCGCAAAGCGACGCCCGCCGGCTTTTCGCGCGGCGCATCGCGGTCGGCATGAGCTTCGGCCTTGCGGGCGACGTCCTGATGGGCGCGGGCGTGCTGCTGGCGGCGATGGCGGTGTTTGCGGTCGGCCACTTTTTCTACATGCGCGCTATGCTCGGCTTCGCGCGGTTCGAGCAGGTCGGCGGTCGGAAGGCGCGCGTTGCTCTTTGGTTCGTTGCTCTGCTGGTCGGCGCGGGCATCTGGTACCAGCTCGTCTTCCTCGGCACGGGCAAGGCAACTGGCTACCCCGTGATCGTTTACGGCGGGCTAATCTATACTTTGTTTCTAGCGAGCATGACCGGTGTCGCCCTCGGTCTTTCGGCGCGACGCCTCGAGTTTGCGGCGTTAGGTCTCGGCGGCGCGTTGTTTCTCGCGAGCGACGCGGTGATCGGGGCGCGCGTCTTCAGTCCCGACGTCTTCGCCTTGCTTCCTGACGCGATCCGAAACGATCTCGTCTGGTTGACCTACGCCCCGGCGCAGCTCCTCATCGTCGCGTCGGCCGGACGCTACCGTCGTGGCACCGATATTGCTTGACCCCTCAGCGGACGATCAACGCGAGGAGGTTTCCGATGAAGAATCATGTTTGGCTGAAAGGCGTTTTCTGCACCTTGGCTTTGGTGCTTTATGCCTGGGGCGGTTCCGCCAAGGCGCAGGCGCCGTATTACTACACCGATTCCTGGGGTGGTTACCCCTTCGGGTGGGGGTACTTCGGCTACACGGTGTGGCCGGTCGGATATTGGACCTACCCGTATCAATTCGGTTACCACTACTACGATTACTATCCTCTGGCGACGGTCGGCGTGCTTGCCTGGTCGCAGACGGAAGAGGTCGGCGGCTTTGCGTGGGGCCAGAACTCGATCGACGCGGCGGCCGACGTCGCGCTGAACAACTGTGCGGCTGCCGACTGCGAACCGGTGGTCTGGGTCCGCGGCGGCTGCGCGGCGCTCGCAACCAGTCCGGTCGACAAGCGCTTGGGCTGGGCTTACGCGGACTCGAAATATCGTGCGATCTCCGCTGCCCGACGCGCTTGCGCGAACAGCGGAGGAATCGGGTGTACGCCTAGGGGCTGGGTCTGCTCGTTTTAAGCGGGCGGATAAGGCTCATCGACTTCGGGAGTCTGGAACGGTTCCCGCGGCTCCTCTTGCGGGTCTTTCAGCGGCGGCTCGCGCCGGGGGACCGTAGGTTCGCGTTCAGGAATGTCATCGGGCGTTTTGGGTTGAATGGGCATGAGAAACTCCTTTTGGTCGACAGGACCAGGCTTCATACCTGCAAATCCCGTGCGCAAACGGTCGTTCTCATGAATGGACGCCAGCAGAGGCTACGGAGCGTTCAACGTCTCGTGGATTTTTAGAGCCAACGCCTGATTGAGCCCGTGCGACGTCATGTTGCCGACGACCCGGGCTCGCAAGCCGTATCCGAGCAGAGCCAGGTCGCCGAGCAGATCGAGGATCTTGTGGCGCACGAACTCATCCGGGAAATTCAGCTTGGTGTTGATGACCTTGCCGTCGTGGATGATGATGTGCGAGTTCAGGTAGCCCGAGCCCGCGACGCCGGCCTGCTGAGCCATGTCGATGTTCTCGAAGGTGTTGAACGACCGCGCCGGGGCGATCTCCTTCTCGAACGACTGCTCGGCGGGAGCGAAGCGGAACTTCTGCTCGTGGATGGGCGCCGGATAGTCGACGCGCAGCACGACCTCGAAGCCGTCGAAGGGCTCGAGAT
>JAYVBB010000600.1:0-4457 GCA_043750715.1 Pseudomonadota bacterium
TTGCCAGTTGAAAACCTTAACTGCAAACCCGTCTCGACCGACCGGAGCGCCTGCTTCTTTCCCTTTGTCGAGGATGAGGATGCTCTGCGGCGAAAGCGCCGCAACGTGCTGCAGTCGCTTTCCCGCGCTTACCTCGACACCGAGGAATACTCCTGGGGTTACCTGTTCGCCCGGGCCGCGGGATTTCCCGGAGGCAGCGTGCTGATCGCCGCGGAAAACGGCGCGCGAGCGGAAGCAATGACCCGCCAGATCGACCGCCTGCTCGCCGTTTCCGGCAAAGTGCTGCCCGAGCACGTGTTCGTTTTCTACACGGGCAACGACCTCTGCGGCGCGACGATGGCGCACGTGACGACGTCCGACGACTACCAGAAGAATCTGGAGCTCGGCTTCGACTACCTGCTCCGCAACGCCGAAGGCTCGCCGAAGGGCACGCACGTCTATTTGCTTTCTTACCTGAGCGTGCTGCAGCTCCTGCACTCCGACGCGATTCTGAACAAGAAAATTCTCGCTTACGGCGAGGAGACGACCTGCAAGGATCTGCGCGACAATCACTATTTGCCGAAGAAGTCGGACTATGATCCGGGCCTGCCGGCGGAGGCGACGTATTTCGGCCTGTTCATGCCGCCGAACCCGTCCGCCTTCTGCCCGACGCTCTTCGGAGGCAATTTCGGCGACAAGGACGATACGATCGGCGCGCTGGCCAACCGCATCCGCGAGTTCCGCGAGCGCCAGGACAAGGTCGTCGAGCGCTTCAATGCGATCTCTGCCTCCAAGCGCGACGGGCCGGTGGTCAAGTTTCACCTGATTCAGGCGACGGCGGATCTGCAGTTCGATGCCCAAGACATCGCCGGCGATTGCTTTCATCTGTCGGTCGCCGGACAATCCAAGATAGCGCGGGCCGTTCTGACGGAATGGAAGACGCGCCAGTAGTCAAACTAACCAGGAGTATCCCATGCTGCAGCAGCGCCTCGTTCTTCTCCCCATTCTGGCTTTCTCGCTCGGCGCCTGCGGCACGAAGGACGACGACAAAGGCGACGACGCCTCGACCGACGGGACGTGGAAGAGCGGCTGCAACCATTCGGAATCGACGGAAGGCTCCGTCACGACCCGTTCCACGTCGGACGTGACGTTCGTCATCTCGGGCTCGTCGCTCAAAGTCAGCTCGCTGAGCTACGACTCGAACCAGGACAAATGCGTGACGGCCCTTTCCAGCACCGCTTCGGAAGCGACTTTCACGGCGACCGGCGATTCCGCGGCGGTGTCCGGAGCCCAGGAAATCACGATCAAAGTCAGCAAAACCGTGACGACTCCGCTGACTCAGGGAGAGGTGGACGAGGACAACGAGTCGAAGTTCTGCGAAGCGACCGATTGGGCGATCAACGTACCCAAAGACATCACGACCTGTGGCGGCTCCACGGAATACTTCGACCTGTTGAAAGTCGACGGCAACAACCTGTACTTCGGCGACAGCGACGAGGAAGCGCACGACGGTTCGACGGCGGCCAAACGGCCCGTCAAGCTGGACATCAATGCCTTCGTCAAATCTTGACCGTCAGGCCTGTTTTTTGAGTTGAATCGCGCCGAGCTCCCGGTGGAGCGCTTCGAGGCGCGCGAAGTTGTCGAGCCCGCGGAGGCCGACCTGGAAGCCTTTCTGGCCGTTCTCGTCGCCTTCCACTTCCTTGCACCAGCGCACTTCGGCGTGCACCATCAGGACGAACGGTTTGGCGATCGTGAGTTTCAGGATGTCGCCGGTGCGCGGCTTTTCAGGCAGCCAAAGGCGCAGGCCCTTGTCCGATAGATCCCATAGGATGAAGGGGCTTTGTTCTCTTCCGGACGACTTCGCGGCGATGCCGTGAATTTCGGCGAACAGCGTTTCGGAACGCGGATCGGTGCGACGCAAAGGGGCTTTGGAGCCGGCTGACATGGGCACTCCCTGGTGAGCTTGCGATGGTTCAACTATCGCCAAGCCGGTGCCGCGCCTTGACAGAACCGAGATAATATAGAAAAAACAGCCAGTTATACTCATCAATTGCGTAGCTCCCGAGCCTCCATTAGTGTACCGATTCCGCCGTGCCCTGGTGGTGAAATGGTAGACACGATGGACTCAAAATCCATTGCTCGCAAGGGTGTGTCGGTTCAAGTCCGACCCAGGGCACCAATGGCAAGTTTTCGAACCGCTCGAAATGGAAAGGGCCCCCGCCGGAACAAAGTCCCGGCGGGGGCCGAATCGCTGGCGTGGATCAGGGAGCGGCGTCTAGGGCCGCCAGTTGCCGATCTCGACGTTGGTGGCCGTGGTGCTTCTGCCGTCGGTCAGCGTCCATAGAGGGGCGTCCGCTAGTCCGCTGTCCAACTCGACCGTTTCGATGCCGAACGGACCATAGGTGTGGATGGTCTCTTCGAAAACGGTGCAGGTGTCGTCGGCTCCGACCCGGTACCAGCGGGGCTTTAGGCCCTCCTCGACCCGGGGATCGTTGAAGAAGGTCGAACGCTCGCCTTGCCAGATCAGGTGGCGGGTTGCGCTCTCACCCTCAGGCAGACCAACGACCGTCGTCCAGGTCAGGGAAGAGTCGAGCCAGGTTCCTTGCCCGAGGACGGTCCATGTGGTTGCCGTTCTTTCGCGGCTGTAAACCAATCCCCAGCGGGCAAGGTAATAGCCGGGGTGCGAGTCGGAGCCTTCGATCTCGAAGCCCGACGGATCCCTGTAGCTGTTCAGCCACGAGGCGTGAAGGTATGCGCAGCTGCGCCCCGAATCGCTGACCATGATCCAGCGGGCGATTTGCTCTGGATCGTCGATGCCGTAAGGGGACTGCAGAAAAATGCCGTCCACGACTGCGACGCCGACGACGGCGCGACTTGCGGCGCTGGCGTGACTGGCAAAGAACGGTACGGCGAGAACACTGAAAAAAACGGAGAGAATGCGGTTCATGATGGCTCCTCGTAGGAATTCGACCGACCTTAAATCAGGAAGGCGAAAGCTTGAAGAGCGTACGTCACGCTTCGCCATGTGCTTGTCAAATGGCAAGCGGTTCGACCGCCGTCGTCCGAGGAGGGTGCACGCCCCGTTTCTTGGGGGGGCGGGGCGTGCACCCTTGGGGTCCGCTTGCCCGCTAGGACTCCTTCATCATTTCGCGATTCCGCGGACTACGCGTTACCAAATGACAATAGTTAGAAGCCGGATTGGGGCTGACGCCGTTGTTCGTGGCTCTTTGCGGTCAGCCGGCTGAGGGAAGCCGGCGTGATGCCGAGGTACGCCGCGAGGTCCTGACGAGTGATCCGCGGCGTAACTTTGACGTGGCTGCGGAAAAACGATTGATAGCGTTCGACCGCCGTCATCGTCAGAAACTCGTATTCTCTCTTGGCTAACCGGTTCAAATGCGACTCCAGGATCCGGCGAGCGAAACTCTGCCACTCGGGACGATGCTCGTATAGAGCCTGCAGTTGCGCGATCGGCATGACCGCGACCACGGAGTTTTCCAAGGCTTCGATCGTCAGAGTGGCCGGATATTCCCTCATGGCGGCAATGTAGTCCGAAACGAGCATGCCTTCGTCGGCGAAGGCGACGACGAAAGGAGTGCCGCCAGGCGAAGTGCCGTGCATTTTGAAGAGGCCGCGGGCGACGATGCCGATCTCGTTCGCGGCGTCGCCCGCCTTCAGCAGGGTTTCGCCGCGTTTGACGGCGCGTACTTCCAGGATTTCCGCGACGAGGTCGAGCTCTTCGCGGGGGAGGCCACCGAAAAGGGCGCTGAACTTCGCGAGCGTGTCTTGCAGCAAAAATTCCAAGGGGTCCCCGTTCAAGCGCCGGGCGCCGGAGTGAGCGTGACCATACCGGTAACCGTTCCTTGCTCCAAGGCCGGGGCGCCGTTGTCCATGGTCGCAACATGACCAAGCAATTCGCGGGCTTTGGCGCGAAGTCCAGGGGGGCTTTAGATTTCTACGCGGCGACCGAAAAGAAGTCATGATGTTCACACGGAAAATATGGGTCTTAGGGGGGTGTGCCGCCGCGGGGGCACTGATCGTCGCTTGTTCCAATTCGAACTTCGCGAGCTCGGGATCGCCCAAGAAGAAAGCCGAGCCGAAAAAGACGGAAGAGCTCGAACCCGGACCGGACGAAGACACCGGCACCGAAAAAGGCGAAGACGAAACCACCGTCGACACCAGCACCGCCGCCGAAGGCACGCTCGCCGAGGACGGAGAAGTCTCAAAAGAGTGTACGGTAAATCTGGCCTACGATCCGGCCAGCATTCAATGCAGCATCAGCGTGACGGACCACTCGAACGTCTGGTGGGGCGACGGCTTCGCTCCTTATTTCTGGTTTCAACCCCAGCAGGACGCCACGGCGAACTGGATTTCGCCCCTTGCCAGGCAGGATAACCTTTGTCCCTCGACCTCGTCCGAGACGTTGATCTACGTCTCGTGGTTCAACGTGTCGACGGACGGTACCTATAACGTCACGATCA
>JAYVBB010000601.1:0-1971 GCA_043750715.1 Pseudomonadota bacterium
CGGACTCTATCGGCATTCCGAGCGCCTTTTACTCTTACGTCGCCTGCGTCTTTTCGGGAGCGAACGTCGCGGCGAGCTACAGCCCCACGCAGCCAGCCCGGACGCGCCGGACGACCAACGCTCACATCGTCTTCGTCACCAGCACGACCTACACCGCCACCGCGGTCGGTGGCTTAACGGGCGCCGACGCCAAGTGCCAAACGCGCGGTGACACCTTTACCACTGGTAAGACTTGGAAGGCGATTATTTCTGACGCGGCGACGGCCGCCAACTCGGCCAGCCGCATTCAGGTGAACGCCAGCTCGGAGGTTCGCAACCTCGCCGGCGACCTGATGGCGACGAGCACGGCGGACCTCTTCGACTCGGTGCTTCCTAACGCGTCGAAATACAACGATTTAGCCGCGACGTTAGCGAGTACAAACTATTCCTGGACAGGGACCAGCGGGGCCGGCGCAATTGCCAGCACTTGTTCGAGTTTTGCCGGATCCGGCGGCAACGGCACCCGGGGCTCGCCTACTTCTTTGACGGGTGGTTGGCTTGCCGCTTCGACCAAACAATGCACCAACGCGTATCGCTTGATTTGCTTCTCGACGACGGCGGACTGACTGCGGGTGCGCAAGGATGAACGAACTCCCACCGCGCGAGGTTGATCAACATCAGACGCTCGAGCCGCATGTCGACCGATGAGACGTGCGCCGAGACGTCGCCCGTCTTCGCGCCGTTGACCGCGATCTGCCCGTCTTGCCGCACGTCCCACCAGGTTCCAAAAGCCGTGCATCGAGGCGTTGCGCTAGCGTCACGCGGCCAGAACCGATGGCTCCAGGATGAGTATTCAAACCGGTGCGCGCCGCAGGCCCTCGGGCCAGTCGTCGATATGGAAATCCGCTCGGCCGTGCACGACCCTGACAGCATCAGAAGATACATGCGACACCTCGGGCTATCCGAGCATCCACCGCCGATCTCCGCCGCTCGCTACGAGCAGGGGGACCTCGAACAAAGTCTCGGCCAAAGTTTCGACCAGGTCCCGCAACCACAAGACGACGTTCAGGCGACGCCCGACTCTCTGTAGAATGTGATGGGCCAACTCCGAGGTTCGTCCCGTGGGCGGCGATATGGCTAGCGTTCGCGAAAGATGCCTCCAGCCTCCGCCAATTACAAAGCCTTAGGAGCCGCATTTGGAGTCGGCGGCGCTGGACTTCAAAGCGCCACCCGAGCCGTAAAAAATCTCCCGCCGAGCACGACCAAAGGACTTTAGTAGCTGGTCCCGTCGCAGTCGGTGAACTTGTCCCAGGTCCAGTGCGAGACTTTGCGGACGTCGTCCGTGGTGACGTTTTCGACGACGCCTTCGAAGATCCTTTTCCGCAGCTCGACGTAGTAGTCCCGACCGAGGTGCTGGGCCGTCAGGCCCGCCGTCGCCGAATCGGAGGTGACCGGGTTGAGCGAACCCTCGTAGTTGACCTTAACCTCGATCGAGTTCTCTTTCAAACTCAGGAAGATCTTGTTGATGCGGTAAATCTTGTTGCCGCTGCTGAAGGTGGAGCTGATGGACGTGTTGCAGAAGATCTTGTCGTTCTTCACGTTCTTTTCCTGCTGCGCCCGCTCGGCGCCCATGAACACCTTGGCGACCGCGCGGAACTTCAACTTCTCGGCGAGGATCGCCGGCAGCTGCCGGGTCAGCCAATTTTTCGTGTAGAGCACGCAGGCCGCGGCTCTTTGGACTTCCGACTGGCCACTGGCAGGGATGTCGCGGGACTCGTCGATGATCACTTCTTTGAGCTCAACCTGCTCTTTCAAGCCGGCGACGGCTTTGCCTTTGGCGATGACGATGTCGAAGCCAGCGCCCGCGCTGACGTCACCACTGGCGTAGCCGACGCCTTCCATGGTCATGCGGCACTTGAAAGTCGTGTTGGTGTCGCCCACTCCGGCGTTTTCGATCGGGCCGCCCTGAGCGTTCTTGTACTCGATGGTGCC
>JAYVBB010000602.1:0-8366 GCA_043750715.1 Pseudomonadota bacterium
GACACCGTTCGCGGAGCTGCCTTGCTTGCCTGGCTGAATGCTCAGGACACGAAGCTTGGGTCCTATCCCTCCGCCAAGGAGATCGTCAGCACGGCGATCGACACGGCACTGGCCACGGTCTGGGAAAAGAAAGCCGCCGGCTCCGACCAGGCGATCTGCGCCACCGTCGACGAGATCTTTCCGAAATTCGCGGCCGAGCTGAAGAGCGATACGTCGTCGAGCTACGCGAAGAGCTGCTTTCCCGTAACGGCCGTCCCGGCCGTGCCGGCGGAAACGACTGACGAGCCGACGCCCTAGCCGAGTTCGCCGCTGTCGGGCGCGCTCCAGACCTTACTCCGCACCGCCAGCTCGGTTTCGAGCTTGAGCGCGTGGTTGCCCGCTTCCGAGCGCACGAGATAGGCCGGCTTGTCCGGCGACCCGTTGCGCTTGATCTTCTTGCCTTTGATTTCCCGAAGGACGGGCTCAAGGTAGATTTCTTCGACGACTCCGTCGATCACCGAGCCCAGCCATTTCCACTCGATCTTCGCGCCAACTTTGAACTTCGCCATGAAGGGGTCAGCTGACCGGCTTCTGGGTCGCCTCGATCGCACTCGACACGCCAGCCAGCGCTTTGCTCATCGCTGACGACAGGTTTCTCGTCCGGGCGCTGGCGACGTCGGCCAGGAGCGAGCCGAACGCGGCGGCTTCGCCGTTCAGCGTCCACATGCGCGTGTTTCCTTCTTGACCGAGCTTCGCCGTCGAGAGCAGCGCGAAGGACTTCGGGCCGACCTCGCGGATGCTGTTGACCGCGGCGTACTCGACGAACGTTAGATTCAGGTTCAAGGTTGCACCTTCATGCAATGGGCTGTGAGGTGCAGGGTACCACCGAATCGCCCCGAGCGTGACCCTAGGTTTACGTCGCCTCTTGAGTGGCGCAATTTCAGGCTTTTCAGCCGATATCCGCCGGGCGTCCAAGCCGGCAGATTCTCCGCCGAAACTCACGCATGATAAAATTGGCGGACGTAGTTTGCCATCATCGCGAGGTCCCGCATGAAGATCCTGATTGCCTTGATGTCCATGGCACTGAGCAGCCCCCTTCTCGCCAAGACCCCCGCCCCCGCGCTGTTCGGCGTCGGCAGCCAAACGTGGATCCAGCACGGCCTGCTGGTGACGCCGCGGGCGATGGATTTGGCCATCCAAGGCCCCGGATTTTTCCTGCTGAGGGACGCCGCCGGACGCTCCTACCTCACCCGCCACGGCTCTTTCGCCGCCGACAAGGAAGGCTTCATCGTCTACCGAGACAGTGACCGCCGTTTGCTGTCAGCGAGCCTCAGGCCAATCAAAGTCTCGGCCTTCGTCGAGACTCAGGACGGTGCCGTCGGCAAATCCTTCGTCATCAAAGGCGACGGCAGCCTGTCCTTTGCTTACACCGACGGCACGATCAGAGGCCTCAAAGACAAGATCGGCGTCGCCCTTCTCGGAAACTACAAAGCCATCACGCGGGTCAGCGAACACCACTTTCTCGTCAACGACGAGAAGGCCGTCTTCGTCGGCGCCGCCGGGGAAGAAACCCGCGGCGTCATCTACCAGTCGTCGCTGGAAGAGCTGGACGCCCACGCTTACTTCCTTTTCGAGAACAACGCCGACCAGCCCTCGGACTTTGCCGCCGACGGCTACGAGATCGAGGCGGAAGGACGGTTCGAAGGCGGCTCCGCCGTCCTCACTTCGAAGCGCGTCCGCCTCGTCGAAGCCAAGGACCAGTGGTGGCAGCTCTCCGCCGACGACCGGCTTATCTGGTACGGTAAACTCAGCGTCAAAGGCGACGTCGCCACGATGAAATCCATGGCGCTGCCCACCGACTACTCGTGCGCCCCGACGCAAGCGACCGTGACGTTCAAGCTCGAAGAGGGCGTCGAGCTGCGCTCGTCCGGCGACACCTGCTCCTCTTCGTTGAAGATTCAGGTGAAGCGCCGGATCAAGTCGGAAGAAGCCGCGACCATCGTGGAGTAACCGCCCCGATTCTAAGGTTGGGCAACACTCGCTTCGTAGATTCGACCCGCCTCTTTAAAGTAGCCGTCCAACTGCGGAGCAGCTTGCGTCCAGACGAAGTCCGGGTGCTCTGTGCTGATCCATTCCCCGCCGAGGATCTCGCCTTCGGCGTTGAGCTCGAGAGTGTAGTCAAACTCTGCCATTCTTTCCTGATCGGGAAAGTCCAGGAAAGGTAACGGCTCCCAGCTCGGACCCTTTTCGGCGATGTAGCGAAGGATGGTCTTCACCTGGACGATCTTGACCGTATCGGGCGCCGCACTCGCATAGATCTGGTCCGTCTCGCCCACTTTCTCCGAAGCGAAGCCAAAGACGGGATGATTCCAGATCTGGCTCGTGCGACTGACCTCCACGATGAAGCCCGCTTTCAGCAAGGCGATCTGGTTGGCCAGGATGATGTGGAACGAGCCGGCGTTGATGTCCTGGCATTCGTTGCCGCCTCCCGTGTTCGAGTTGCAGCGCCGCCCGACTATCCGCGAGTCGGAGATCCGCGATGCCTGCGCGTAAATGAGCAGCGCCTTGATGTCCGAGGAGCCAAACGGGACGCGGACGCCTGCCGCGCTCTCGACGACCACGGGCTTCGGCTCCTTGAAGTTCAGCGCCGCCGCCGCCCAACCGTGGCAAAGGCCATACCAGGAGAGATCGGTCGGTTTCGTGCGGGAGCGTTCCCTCGAGACCAGCGGATAGTCATATCTGCCCAAAAAGACGTCATACTTCTCAGCCGGCGAAAGCTGGCTCAAGCCGGTTTCGTCCATCGCCGCAACCGCGGTGGCGTCGTTCAACGGGTACGTAAAAGCGTCGGGTGCATCCGGATGGTGCCAGCGGTCGGCCAAGCCGCCCTGGTTGTTCGGCCAGTACGTATCCGTCCAAGGCTTCTGCTCGAGCTCGGCTATCACCGGAAGTACGTCAAAATGGACTTCGTACGCGTCTTTGAGCCGCGCCGGGTCGTTTGCGTCGTTCCAGGCCTGGCTGGTCTGTGAATAATCGAAGTTGGGAGTGGAAGGCGTCGCCCGGCAGCCTAAAAGAAATGCCGAAGCGGCGGCCCAGCACACGATGTTTCTCATGGTCAAAAATCCTCCTGGAAATTGTCCAGAAGGATTGCATCGTTCGTGCCAAAGTCCCGCTAGGCGACGGAGTCGTGATCTTCCGCTTCCGCCGAGTCCATCGCACCGATGCTCGCGACGCGGCGTTGAACCAAGAGCGGGACGGTAAAGACTAAGCAGAATTGCGCAGTGCCGTAACTCAGCCAGACGAGATCGAGACCCGTCGACTCATAGACTTTACTTGCCAAACCCGGATTGAACAGAACGATGCCGATCCAAAGGTCGCTGAACACGAACAGCACCGACCCGAACGCCGCCAGGCGAAACCGGGCATCGATTCCCGCCAGCCCACATGCCGATCCCGCGATGCTCGCGAGCAGTGTGGCATAAGCGAGCAGCACCCAGCGGTAGCCTTCGAGGTTTTTTTCCGCGTGCCATATGAAGTGGTACCAGAGCCCCACCGCGGCAATCATGATTGCCGCGTGCACGAAGCGGGCGCGTCGGCCATGTCGCCCCCTCACCAACGGTTGCATCGCGACGAGATACGCCGCGTGTCCCAAAGCAAACGCGCCGAGGCCGGCAAGAAACGAGTTCTGGCCTTGGAGAAAGTGCTGCGACAGCGCCAGATCACCGACCAGACCGCAGCTCATCCCCGCGGCGATCGCCACGGCAAACCGGGAATGTCTTTGGGGAGCCCGAAGAGCGAACCACCAGGCGACGGCGGCAAGCAGCACCGACGTGGCGAGCGACAGGACGCCCGGCGCCAAGTGATCCGGAGGAGCGGTCGCCAGCCCCTGGGCGACGCCGAGCAGCCGCAGGCCGGCCCAGAGTGCCGCCAGGCCGAAAAATGCGCGTTTTTCCCATCTTTCCTGCATAGGGGACTTATCGGAAAAAGCAGCGCATATCCCGCAATTGCACGCTGCCAAATCCATGGACGCCCCAGACACCCCTAACAGCCTGATAACGAAGCGTTCTTTTCGGGCACAAAGACTGAAAGAGAGACCGCACTACTCTTTTTCCTTTTGCGCTGATTTTGCGGAGATCCCCGTGGCGATGCGCTCTTTGCGGACGGCAGTGGCGGTGGTTGTCGTTTCCTTCGGTCAAATAGGCTGTGACAGGCTCGACACGAACTCGACGGGAAAAGACATATTCTCAGACGACGAAGACGGCCAGCGGCGCCACAAGGCTACCGCCGATGAGCGTCTTTGGACCGTGTACCTCGGAGGGTGCAGCGGCTCGCTGATTGCGCCCGATCTGGTCCTGACGGCAAACCACTGCAGCCCACAGGTCGGTTCGACCTATACGAGCGGCTCGGCGATGAACAATGGCGCGAAAGGCGACCTGACCGCGGCGCAGATCGTCGAAAACTCGAGCTTCCTCGACTACGCGATCGTTCGCGTGAAATGGCAAAGCGGCGCCGCGCCGAAAGACCAACTGCTGCCCCCGCGCATCGCTACCCAGGCGTCAGACGTAAAGATGAGCAACTCTGCGGGCGAAGGCGACGAGATTTTCACCGTCGGCTTCCCGGGCGACAAATCCCAGACGTGGGGCGCGACCTACTCCGAGGGCCAGCTCAAGGGGCTCAGCGGCAACAACCTCGTCTACAACATGGGCATCATCAACGGCAACTCGGGAGGCGCCGTTTGGCGCAAGAGCGACCGGATGCTCGTCAGCCTCACCAACAACGGCCCGACGGTGCTCGGCAACGCCGGCTGGAACGGCAACGACGTCGACGACGCCGATCATTGGAACTACGGCGCCGCGATGTGGAAGATCTACGCGCAGTCCCCGACGCTGAAGAGCGTGTTCCCGGGCGGCGTCAACAAATTTGCCAAGGCCGAATTCTCGTCCGACGCCTTCCTGGCGATCGACGAGAAAGCGGACGGCGTCTACGTTTGGGTGTCGGTTGCTGCGGGAGACCAGGCGGCACTTTGCGAAGGCAAAGCCGCGGAAGCCTGCACGACATCCGACTTCGATCTCGAAAAACAAAAAACGGCCGAAGGCCGCGACTTCCACCGCACGAAGGCGCCTGTCGGCGTCAAAGATCGCCTGAAGCTCACCGTCGTCGGTCTGGATAGCGACGGCTCGGTCAAGGCCGCTCAGACCGTCGAGCTCCGTGACGCCTCGGTCGTCACCGCTCAGCCTTTGGACCTCGGCCAGGCGCCGGTCGCGTACATGAATTTCAAAACGGTCGGCTCGACGATGAAGAGCTGGGCCGCCCTGGCGCCGCAGTTGGCCGAGACGGGCACCGTCGGCCCTTCCGGCGCGACGTTCCTGCGCTTTTCCTCCGCCGTCAAATCCGGCAAGACTTTGCCGAAGATTCTCATCACCGCTGCCACGCACGGCGACGAGACGATCTCGACGGCGACGGTCGTCGGCATGATGCACCGCTTCCTCAGCCGCTCGGGACAAGATCCCGAGGTCGATCAGCTGCTCGCGACGCGCGACGTCTACTTCGTCCCGGTCACCTGCGCCGAAGGCTACCAAAACGACAGCCGCGAGGTCGAAGGCCGCGACCCCAACCGGTCCTTCCCCTCACCCGTCAACCCGACGCGTCAGGGTACGCAGTGTGCCCGGGACCTCGCCCAATTCTTTGAGAAGCACCGGTTCGTCGGCACGCTGGACTATCATGCTTCCGGCCGCCTGATGATGTACCCCTGGTCGCACAAGAGCGCGCCCGTCGACAACGAGGCGCACGACCGCGGCTTCCGGGTCCTCGCCAAAAAGATGGCAGAGCTCGCGGGCTACCAGTGGGGACAGATTCCGGCGCTCATCGGCACGGTAGCGGAAGGCTCATCGGGGGACTTCTTCTACTGGAAGGGCCAGGAGCTCGGCCTGACGACGTGCGCGATGGCCGTCGAAGTCGCCGAGTCGAAACGCCCCTTGCCGAGCGCCATCGGCACCGAAGTCGACATGAACTACGGAGCTCTCATGGCGTTCATTCAGGAGAGCCCGACGGTGCTCGCGCAAAGTGCCGCGATACTCGGCGACCGCTACGGCGACGCGAATCCCGAGGCTCCGGTGTACCCGAATCTTTCACCGTGGGTGGTGGAAGGGCTCGAGTGACTTTCTAGAGCCGTTCGATCGTCACGAAGGCCGCGACACTCGACCAGCCCCAACTTTCGGGCGCGTCGCCCCGCAGGATCAACCCACGGTCGAACGTCACGTGGCCTTCGGCGCTCTCCATCGGATGACCACCCGGTCCGAAGTCCGTCACGTTGCCGGTGTTCTCCTCGGAGCCGGCGTCGAAGTTTCGGGCTTTGAGGGTCACATTGCCTCCGTAGGAAAGAGCCAGAAGGTTGAAGGGTTCGATCGAGACGAAGGAATCGTTGCTCCGTCCGATCATCGCGGCGATTTGGAGGTAGGACCCGTTCGCCAGGACTTCAGCGTCGACCTTCAACTCGACACTACGGCTTTGCGTCGCGAGAACCGGGCCGCCATCGCCGCAAGCTATCACTCGTCCCGGCACGAGCACCCCGTCATCAGCAACGTCTTAAGAGTCGTGGAAGCAAAGGTAGCGGCATTTTCACCTTGAAGGTCAGAAGGCCCGGTCCACAGAAACCGGGACACTCCGTCAGTAAACGGCGTACCGCGTGTTCAGGTACGTCTCGACCGCTTGAACCTCGACGTCCGAGAGCGCCCGATCGAACACCAGGAGTTCCGCGAGGTCGGCATTCGCATATTCGCTGGCTTCGTTGAAGCAACCGACCGTCAAACGCCTAGGGATAATCACGCCGGCGGCACTGTTCCTTTGCGTCACGATGGCGCCGTTACGACGGGTCACCATGCCGTTGACCGTGCTCGACTCGTACCGGGCTACGCCGATGTTCCAAACGCCGCTGACCATCCCGGTGGCCAAGCCGGTCGTCGTGGCGCCGTCCGAGTCCAAAATCAAGTGGTTGTTGCCGCTATAGGTCCAGGGATAGACGAAGTAGTCGGCTCCACCCGCGACCTGAGACCGGTAGAGGGAAGAATAGTCGGTACCCTTGGCGACGAGGAAAATCGTCGCGGCGTTCGCGCCAGCGCCGTTGGACGCGCCGGTGAAGCACTGGGCGCTAGCGGTAGTGAAACGCACGACGGGATACCCATTCAAGAGATCGGGACCCGCGCTACGAAGCGTCGGACGTTTGGAAACATGGCCTTGCGCCACGCCGTTGCCCCTGCCGGTCAAATCCGGCCAAACCGTCACGCCGTCGCCCGCGCCAAGAACGCTGCCGAGGTCGGACGCACGCAGCCACACCGTCATGCCGTTGGTCGGCACGCCACTTTCCGTATGGGGATGAGCGCACGAAAGGTTGACGTCAAAATTCGGCGCCACATACGAGTTGCTTGCAAGGGTGAGCGAGCCGATCGCAAAATCGACGTTGGCCGGGCACGTGACGCTTACCGTGATCGATGCGCCGGGCTCAAGCGAGACGTCGGCGGTCGGCCCTGCCACGGCAAATCCCGCGGGAGCCACGAAAGCGGAAGCCGGCAGGCGCAAGTGGTCGCGCCCCGTGTTCTTGATGACGAACGATTTGGTGGTAGCCACTGCAGATGCCGCGCTCAAGTCGAGCAAGGCGCCGTCCGTCAGGTTCACGCCGTTTTCCGAAACCTGCATCTCGGGCAGGAAGGCGACGCCGTCGTCTTCGCTCAACGGAAACTCCATGATTCCGAAATCGCGTGGCGCGCCGTAAGGCGCGGTGGCCGGCGTGTAGCCCGAGACACCGGAAAAATACACCAGAGTGAGCTTGCCGTTCCAGACGCCGCCGCCGATGATTTGCGAGACGCCAAACAACTCGTCCCAGGCTCCGGGAGCCGGATTGAAAGCCGAAAGCGGCAACGTAAAGCGTGTGTCGGGATCGAAGGCGTCGGGCGAGCTACCCTGGAAGACGACCCATCCCCTGGTCGAGGGGTCTTGCGCGAGCAGAAGGTATTTGCCCGCCGCGGCGCGGAAGACATGCGGAATCGCGACGCCAGCCACGAGGTAATTCGACGGTTGAACGTACGTCGTCATGTCGGTCGTCGTCGTGACGCCGATGTATGCCTTCCCTAAGTTGTCGTAAGTCGACTGATAGAAGTAAGTCGTGCCGGCTTCATGGAAGATCTTGATGTCGACGGCGGAGACGGACTGGTGCCAGGTTCCCGGAGCCGCCGGAATGCGGCCGAGGTTACCGCCCGGGACGGAAAGATCGATGCCTTGCTCGTCCATCGAATTGAACGCGACGCCTCGCACGGGATGGAGCACGAAGCCCGACTCCATGAAACCATAGAGGCGATTTTGGTCGTCGAGCGCGAAGTCGGCGAAGTGAAAGTTGC
>JAYVBB010000603.1:0-12916 GCA_043750715.1 Pseudomonadota bacterium
GAACACCAGCGCGTCGTAGAAAAAGCGCCGCGCATACACCGCGGGCGATTCGGCGAGCGATTCCTTCGCTTTCGGGTTCATGTTCCAGGCGTGCACCAGCCGGGGCAGCAGGATGGCGAGCGCGCCGCCGCCGTGGCTGAATGCGATGCGCAGCTTCGGATGCCGCGCGGCGATGCCACCGGTGATCATGGACGCGGCTGCGAGCGCGATATCTCCCGGAAAACACACTGCCTGCTCGGCGACCCAAGGGCTCCGCCCCTGGACTTCGCGCAGCGATGCAGCCCTGCAGCCCTATAGACTGCAGCCCTGCACCTAAAAAACCCTAGTGCGACTCAGCCGGCGCATTTTCCGGGATCACGATCACGTCAACTCGACGATTCTGTGCCCTGCCACTCGCATCTTTGTTATTCGCCAGGGGACGCGCGTCGCCAAACCCTTCGGCGTTCACTTTCAGTCCAGCGTCAGCACCGTTCTGCATCAGGTATTCCTGGACTG
The DNA here is from genome assembly GCA_043750715.1 of Pseudomonadota bacterium. Lineage (GTDB taxonomy): Bacteria > Bdellovibrionota_B > Oligoflexia > Oligoflexales > CAIYRB01 > CAIYRB01. The sequence goes on from JAYVBB010000603.1 coordinate 496, forward strand.
CTTTGGCGCGGGCCATCGACAGCTCGGTGTTCTTGGCGGCCGAGCCGGACGAATCCGTGTGGCCCTCGATGTTCACGATTGCCGGAGTGAACAGGTTCGCGACGTCTTTGACTTTATTCAGCAGCTCTTTCTGGCCGGCCTGGATTTCGGATTTACCGTTGGGGAACGTCAGACCCTTCAAACGCATGACCAAGCCGTTGCCTTGACGGTAAACGTCAGCTTCTGCCGCCGTGAAGCGGGCTTTCGCGTCGGAGAAGCGGTCGTTGAACGCCTTCTCGGCCGCCAGCTGGGCTTCGCGTGATTGCGACGTCGCCAGCGCTTCCTGGCCGACTCTCAACTGATTCTGTTGAGCGGTGAGCTCGGCTTGCGAGCGTTCGCGTTCGAGGACGAGGGCTTCCGCGTCCTGGCGCGAGAGGTTTTTCGTATCGCGGACGATCAGCAGAAGGCGGTTGGCCGAGTCGGTGGCCGTCGCCGCCGCCGTCGTGATTCCCGCTTCGTCGTGGCGGTTTTCGCTCAGGTACTTCTCGGCAGCGTCGAGGTTCGCTTTGGTCGTCGCGAGCGTGCGCGGGGCTTGGACCTGGGCGCCCTCTTTGACGGCTTGGTCATAGAGGCGTTCGGCTCGGCCCAGGTGGCGTTCGCGAATGGAGGCGAGCTCCAGCACCGAGTACTTCGCCGCCAGGTCCTTGCGGGCCGCGACGGCTGCATTGGTGTCGTTGTCCTCGAGGTCGTCCCCGATGTCCCGCAGCTGTTCGTCCGCTTCCTGAAAGTGCTTCTTGTCGTGACCTTTGGCTCCCGCTTTGAGCGCGTCGGCCCGGCCTTGGATCACTTCAGGGAAGGCGGAAGCGCCGATGGCGGCGACTTCGTTCGCTTTGACGAAGTTGGCGCGGGCTTCGGAAAGCGACTGCATGATCGCCTGATGGGAGGCTTGCTCGGTGCGTTGTTGTTTCGCCCGCGCGAGTTTCTTTTCGCCGTTGCTGAAGTAGGACGGCGCCAGGACGTCGGCCTGGTGGGCGACGGCGTCGGTGCGCAGCGTTTCGGTCGAGCCGATTTCCGCCTCGGGGTCGGCGTTCGCCGGAATTTCGTGGACGGGCAGAGTTTGGCAACCGAGCCCGAGAGCCACGGGAAGGGCAAATGCGAAGGCGAGCCTGATTCGATGCAGCATGGGTGTTCTCCTCGTGTAGCAAGTTGGCTACAAAGTATCCGCTCGGAGACGCAAAAGGATCCGAGCGGGAGGCCGTGGTGGCTTCGGCGCTTCATGAAGCAAGATTGGAGCCACCTGCCAAACGTGTCAGTTGGTGTCGGCGGGCGCGGGCGTCGCAGGCGGCGCGGGCGACGGCGTTTTCGGTGCGAGCGGAGTTTCCGGCACGGCCGGCGGGGCGACGGGAAACGGGGCCGGTAAAAGTTTCGCGAAACGGTACGGCAGCGCTTCGCCTTCCATCAGACTTTCGTACGCGTAAAGCGCCATGCCTTTCAGGACGGTCGGGGCCGTGTCGTCATTTATGAGAGCGCGTGCGATTTCGGTGCCAAACGTCTGGAGCACTTCTGCGTCGGGGCTGCCTTTGCTCGCCATGAGCTGCGAGCTTTGACCGTAGAGTGCCGCGAGGACCCAGAGAGAGTAGGGGAAGAGCGCCGACTGGCTGCGCTGTTCGGAGAACTGGTGCCAGGCCAAAAGCACCTGTTCGAGCTCGCCGTCGACGTCCAGTTTGACCCATTCCTGCTGGGACTTGATGCCGCCCGCGCCTTCGAGGTGGTCGCTCAGTTTCAGCGTTTCGGTGTAAGGAGGCTTGTCGAACGTCGCCGGCAGTGCCGTTTGCGGGATGAGGCGCGGCAGCGCCGATGGCTTGTCCGGTACGGCGAAGGCGAGTACCTGGCTCTTGCCGAAAAACTCGACGGGATTCAGGCCGCCGTCGTGCCGCGGCCAGAAGTACGAATAGATGACCGACTCGCCGTCCTGCTTTGCGATGCCGGAAAGCATGAACCAGAGATTCAGACCTTTGGCGGAAGGTGACAGCGGCAAGGATTGGCCCGCGTAGTCGATCAGATTCACGACGCTGTCGTCGGCGAGATTCCAAATGTAGAGGCCGTCGCGAAAGCGCGAGCTGCCGGACGCCGAATAGACGACCCGGCGGCCGTCGGGCAGCCAGAGAAACTGTTCGATGCCGTCGTGACGCGCGACCATGAATCCGGATTTCGTGCGGTGGCGCACCAGCAGTTGGCGCGATTTGCCGTCAGAATCGACGAAAAGGCGCGCCATCCATTGATGGTCGGGCGAGTCGGCGCCGTCGAGCAGGACCGCGGGATAGACGTCCGGCGTCGGCGCCGCTGGATATTTGTAGGTCAGGCCCGTTTCCGGCATTTCGCCCCACCGGACCACGCCCATGTCGGGAGCGCTCGAGGTCGTGTTCTGCTCCCCGTCCTCTCCGAAGGACCGGAAGAGGTAATGCGCCTCGTCGAGGCGCAGGTAGTCGAGGCGCTGGCCGAAGCCGTCGAAGGCGCTGAAGGGAAGGTGCTCGGAGGCGGCGAAGGCCCGGATCACGTTGAGGTCTGCCGGAGTCTTTTGGAATTTCTCAACGTAAGTTTGAAGCGTTTTGTGGCTTTGCGCCAATTTGTGCCGGGTGGCTGCCGCCGGCTTGTAAGCGGGAGTGATCGGCGGCGTCAGCGCGACCCAAGCGAGCGGCATCAGCCAGAAAATGAAGAACAGCGACGCATTGCGCAGCTTCCGCGCGGAAATGCCGGCGCCTCGCGGCATGCGTCCGGCTGGCGCCCGGCCCTGCGCCGGCGGTATAATGGTCGAAAGCTTCCCTTTTATAGATGTCCCAGTGTGCGTCCGTTGGTCCGGGCCTCTGCCCGTCGTTTCGGAGGATTCGTCATGCGAAGCCTAATGATTTTAGTAGCGTTAATCCTGGCTCCGCAAGCTCGCGCGGAAATGGCCCCCGAAGGCGACCCGCCAGCGGACGGTCCCAAGGCCCGTTGGACCAGCCCCCAGGCCGAGCAAGCCAAGGAAATCAACGCCGAGTCCGCCCAACCGGCGAAAGTCCGCATCGGCCTCCGGTTGACTCCCTTCAAAAAAGTCGTGACGAGGAACCGGGACGGCTCGGCCGACCAGCGCTTCGTCCCGATCGAGCCGCTGCGCCACACGCTCCGGGCCCGCCTCAACAAGGTGAACCACTTCTTCGTCGGCGAATGGCACGTCGAAAGCGTGCCGACCAAGTGGGTGAAGAAGACTCGCCACTACGAGGTGAAGCTGAACGTCTATCGGCGCTACGGCGCCTTCGGTCAGCTCGAGGAGAACATCGGCTCGATCGAGCTCTCCGGAACGCTCGAAGAAGAGCGCGACAACGTCCACGTGCTGCTCGGCACGGCTCGCAAGCGTCTGCGCGACAAAGCTGGCCAGCCGTACCTCGACATCGTCGCGGGCTTCGCCCCCGGCGCCGAGAAAGGCCCGGCCGTGTCGCTCAGCGCCCCCGAGCGCCAGACGGCGAAACCCCCGGTGGCGCCGGACGGCGCCCCAGGGGAGATTTTACGCGGTAGGTTTTGAGCCGGGGTCAGCCGCCGGTGCAGAGCTGAACCTGTAGCTTATTCGATTGCGGGCAAGTGATCTTGACGCGGTCGTCCTCGCCTTCCTTGCACGTGCCCAGGTCTAAGATTCCGGAGTGCTCGTCGCCGTCCGCGTCGATGTCGATCGTCGCCGATTTGCCCTCTTCATGCGCCCACACGCAAGTAACCGGTTCGTTGGGGGTACCGCCGACGACTTCGATGTGACCGTTGCGGTCATTGGCGTCGTTGATGAACGTGACCTTGAAGCAGGTGTTCTTTGAGTTGCGGCAGGCGAGCTTCAGGTTCTTGGTAGCAATCTCGTCCTCTTCGAACGAAACCGTTTGCGTGCTGGTCGTCTTGCCTTTGACGATCGTTTCGACTTTGACGGTAAAGGGATTGTCGGTGTCGCCGTTCACGGCGATCCGCTCGATGGTCGCATCGTGGCGCGTTTTGGCAGACACTTCGCCGTCGTCGCCGCCGGGGCCGCCGGTGTCGCTGGTGTCGGATTCGTCCAAGCCGCCGCCGTCGGGGCCGCCTGAGTCGGCCGCGTCGACGCCGCCGCCATCCGGACCGTCTGAGGAGTCAGGCCCGCCTGAGTCCGGTTCGCCGGAGTCGGGTCCGCCGGAGTCGGGTCCACCCGAGTCGGCGCCGTCTTTGCCTTTGTTCTTACCCGTGAGGCCCGCGGATTTGCCAGCCGCACCGCCAGCGAAGTTGCTGTCCGTGCAGGCTTGGACGCCCAGGAAGAGCAGGGCGGCGAAAAACGCGGCGATCCAGGTTTTATTGATATGAACCATGACTCTACCCCTTGCGGAGTTGTTGTTGGACGTACTTCTTGTCGGAATTCCCGTTTGAAAACTTTAAGGATTCCGCCCCCTCTTGCTGGTCTGTCCAATTTGCGGGCCAAAACAGGGGGTTGGGAAATGGTCGGGAAACCGCAAACCGCCGATTTACGCCGGATTCCTGACCTCTGGCCGAACCCTAGACAGTCTGGTTTTCGGCAAACCCCTGAAATGCTTGAACGCCAACGGATGCCGGCCTGGCATATTTCCTGCTCAATGGCGTTTGGCGCCAACAGGCGTCGGTTCGCTAAGCTGATGCGGAGTTTCCCATGTTGTTTCGGATGCTGCTTTCCCTCTCGGCCCTCGTGCTTTCCAGCACGGCAATGGCCCAATCCCACTCCTACATTACCCAGACGCGGTCCAGCACCATGTCGCACGTCTTCGTGCAGCAGTCGGTGGACGGCGAATACGGCCGCTACTCGGTCCTCGGGTCGGTGACGAAGGAGGGCGGTGAAAAAGTCGCCTTCTCCGATTCGCAGACCTGGAAGGGCTACGGCATCGGCACGACCTTCGGCCTCGAAATGATGAAGTTCGTCCAGTTCATCGCGGGCCATACCTTCATGAACATGCGCTACCGCGACGACGCGCTGCAAAGCCTGAACGGCTCGCGCCTCCACGCCGGCATGCGCCTGGTCTTCCAGGCGCCGGTCGCCAACCTCGAACTGGGCTCCGGCCTCCAGGGTTCACGCCTGGACTACCAGAACCAACTCGAGAACGCCTCGTTCTACGGCTCCGGCATGTACTACTCGCTCGGCGTGAACTACTTCATGTCGAACGCGGTCTCGATTTACTTCGAAGCCAAGCAAGCCAAAGAGCACCTGGTGCGCACCGGCGGCTCGTCGGCAGCCGAGCAGATCGACACGGCGACCACCCAAATGGGCCTCGGTTTCCGCATCTGGCTGTGATTTAGAGCGAATTCTCGACTCTTCTTTCAGACACTTACGACCCTCCCTAGAACGGCGTTGACCGCTTCTTTCGCTGCTGATTAAGTACTCCTCAGTCTTTCAGCAAAGCAAAAGGAGGTGCGCCGTGATCTTTCGTTCCCTTTCCACGTTGGCCGCCGTGGCCACGCTAGTTACGGGTTGTTTCGTCGAAACCGCCGATGACCGCATGCCGCAGGCCGGCGAAGCCAACCACGCGCCGAAGGTCGACGAGCCGTCGAACGCCAGCGAGTGCAGCTACGCCCTCGGCAAAGGCTGCTTCAGCGCCACCGTGATCGCGAAGAAAGAATTCTTCGTCGACGGCAAGGCGTTCTTCAACGCCGACGAGCTGGCGACTCGCTTCAACGAGCTCCTGACCGTCGAAAGCGTCGGCCAGCAGCTGACGTCCGGCGAAGACGGCTATGCGCTCACTCTGCTGACTCCGGTCGACAACGGCAGCTTTTACTCCGGCTTCGAGTACGATCTGACGGGCGACGCCAAGCGCGCCGGCAAGCTCCGCAACGACGGCAACTTCAACGTCAACGACCTGCCCCAAGGCACCTACGACCTTCGCGTCTCGAAATCCGTGAAGTTCAAACTCGCGGCCAACGTGCAGAAGGAAGTCGTGCAACGCGACGGCGACGCCGCGGACGACCAGACGCAGCCCGCCGATCCGGCGCAGCCGGCCGAGCCGGCGCAACCCGCCGAGCCGGCGCAACCCGCCGAGCCGGAAACCGTGCTCGTCGAGAAGACGTACTGCGCGACGATCTACTCCGACACCATCGTCGAGGTCCAAAAGGGCAAGCGCATGCCGCTGCTCACGCTCAACGACTACCGCCTGCACGTGACCGACAACGAGTGCGCCGCGGGGGGAACGACGACGTCGCTGTCGTTGAATCCCTGAACGAGTGAAGAGTTGAAATGAAAAGGGCCCGCGGGAGATCCCGCGGGCTCTTGCGCGTTTGGCGAAGCGAAGTCAGGGCATCGGGTTGTTGTGAATGCTGTAGGTGCCGGCGCCGTCTTCGACCGTGAAGTGATAGTTGTGCTCGCCCGCCGGCGTGGTGCCGCCGTCGTTGGCGTTGGCTTGGACGCCTTGCTGCAGGGCGGACCTCATGATGACGACCGGGACGCCGGTCCAGCTGATAGCCGCATCGGGAGTGGACCGTCCAAAGAGAACTGGCTGGCCGCCCATCACATCTTTCCAGACGACGCTCAAACTGGTGGTGGAGATGCGTCCGATCGACGGCGACTCGATTGCCAATTGGCCGGCGCCGATGACCATGGCGTTCGTCCCCCACCAGGGGTTACCGCCGACGAATTCATGGCGATGCAGGAGGCTGAGCTTGTTCTGAGTCGAACAGACGACTTCCATGCCGTTAGAGAGAGTCGAGCTGCCGACGGCCGAGCATTCGGCGACTCCGCTGAGCAGGATCTGAGAGAACTTCCACAGCTCCGTCGCCGTGTAGATAAGTGGGGTACCGTTTTTCGAGGCTTTGGCTGGAGTCGCTGCGGCAGCCGCCGGATTGATGGACGTCCAAGTCGCGCTGAGGGGCGCGATCGTCGGGTCGATTTTGGCGACTTTGTCGCCATTGCCTACGAAGACAAGGTAGGGCGACTGGTACATGACGTCATTCGGTTGGAACGGGAGCTCAGCGGTGTCGCTGAGCTTCCTGACCAGCCCCAGGGAGATGTCGTACACCCCCGCGTACTTGTGGCCCGCAACGCCGACGGTAGTGAACGTGCCGGCGAAAACCAACTGGTTTACCCCCATCAGCAACAGGGAGCGGATATAGCCGTTCGTGGTGACGACGTCGAAAAAGGCGGCGTCACTCGTGGATTTTCGCACGTTCTGGAAATCGCCCGCGACGAAGACGTCCGTGGAAGAGGGGGGAGTGACTACGGCTCGCACGACGTTAGCCTGTGGGTCCAGAGTGCTCCAAGACGGGGAGACGCAGTACTTCACGAATCCCGAGGGAGTGCCGTCCGCTTCGCCGCCACCGATGTAAATGTTGCCGCCGGTCCGGCGCGTGATCGCGGTCACCGAGTCGAGCGAGCCGTTGCACGGCGAACCGTTCCAGCTGATGCCGTCGAACCGGCTTACGAACCCCGTGCCTGCAGTCGCAACGTCACCGCCGCCGACGATCAGAGTCGAACCGTCGCAAAACATCGCTTTCACGGGACTCGTCAGCGCGCCGGCCGTCCCTACTCTATCCCAGACGCCGTTCGACCATTGCGCGATGTAGTTCGCGCCTGAAATGCCCGCGAAGTTGGTGAAGTTGCCGCCCACATAGAGAATGCCACTGCAGTTGGTGACGGCCTGGATGTCGCCCCCGCCCAGCGCCGGCAAACCGATTTTCTGCCATGCCATCGCGGCGCCGCTGGTACCGACGTCGTGGGGATACCAAACTCTGCTGGAGTCGGAGCGAAAGGTTTGGACCTGACCATTGGCTTGGACCATGGCTCGCGCTTCCGCGCCGCCGACGTCGACGACCGTCATGCCCTGCGGCGAGACGACCGGCAGGCCCTGAGGACCCTGGGTGCCAATGCCGACGTTACCGACCCAGTCGTGCTGCATGGGGTTGCCCGAGGTGCCCAAGTAGGGGATCCAGCTGCTTCCTGAGACCAGCTTGAAGGCGCCGATCATGAGCTTGTCGCCGTCGAACGCAATGGACGGCTTCTTGAACGTGCCGGTAGCCAGGATGGGACCGGAAGAGTTGGTGCTGGTGAAGGTGACGGTTGGGCTCGCCCTCGTACCTTCGATCAGAAGGGTGTGCAGATCGATCGCCGCGCCATTTTCCACGGCAACGTAGGCAACTCCTGTCGGCACGGTGCTTATCGTCTCCGGAAGGTAGGCTACGTCGAAGACGTTCGAATTGAGGGTCAGGCTGCCGGCCGCTCGTTGCCAGTTCGTGCCGTTCGCCGAGTAGTACGCCACGAGGTCGAAGCCGTCGGTGTGGAATACCCAATGAAGAGAATGCACGGTGTCGTAAAACGTGTGACGTTGGCCCGAGGCGCCGACGTCCGCGTTGTCGAGGTTGCCTCCGACGAAGTTGGAGGCCAGGAAAGCGCCGCCGTCGTAAAGGGCCGTTTCACCGTTGACCGTATTCTTGGCCAGCACGTTGACGTAATAGAACGACCCCGGCGTCAATGCCGTTAGAGTGAACGACGTGCCAGACAAAGCCGCGGTCGACTGGATCGACGCGGCGCCGGGTGCCACCGACACGACGTCCGTCGCCAGGGAGCGGGTCGTCGTGAAGTACACGTAGTACTGGACGTTACTCGGCAGGGCGTTCGCCGCCGCAGTCCAGGAGAGGTTCACCGTTCTGCTGGACACGTTGCTGATGTCGATGGCGCCACCGTTACCCGCTTCGATGTGAATGCCGGGTCCGGGGCCTGGGCCGGGTCCCGGGCTGCTCCCCGAGCCTGATCCAGATCCACTGCCGCCGGCGGCGATCTGAACCCTCATCGACCAATCGGAGCGTGAGACGCGACCGTTCTTGTCCTGGCACTCGAAGCGCGCGACAATCGTATAAGCGTCTTTGCCGACCGGTAGCATGGAGTAGGACGTCGCGGCGCCGAGATCCATGGCAAGGTCGAAGGGAGCTTGCTGGTCGCGGTCGATCTGGATCCGGCATCGGGCGACTTCGCCCGAGGGGACGACGGTGAACGTCGCGACGCGGTTCTTGTCGGCGACGCCGGTAGGCAGCGAGAGGGAGAACGGCGTCAGCGCTTTTTCCTGATTTTTGGTGAGGATCGGCGTTTCGGCGGGGCGCTCGGATTTGGCCTCGACCTTCTTCTCGGTGAAGGCGAGCTGGTAGGAGCCGAAGTTGACGGTCTTGAAGCGCGCCAGCCCACCTTCTATGGTGATGTCGGAGCGCGGCAGCACGCCGGCGTGGTAGGCGCCGTCCTTGAAGACTTTGTAGAGAACGACCATGAACTCGAGGTCGCCGCCGACCAGTCGGAGGGCAGCGCCGTCCGGAATGGGCAGCGCGACGGTGAAAGCCTGCGCGGCCGGGGCATTGTCCGACGAAGAGATGACGATGGCCTGGCTGCCGGAAGACACGGCGCCCGCGTCACTGAGGCCCGCTTCGTTCGCGAACGATTCGCTCGCGAGGTCGGTACCCGACTGAATCTCGACTTCGGTCGCAATCGCTACCGAGCCGGGAGGAAAGCTGAGCTCGACCTGGCCGACGGGGCTCGACGAATCGGTCTTCACCACTTGGGTGAGGTCGGAGGAACCGTCGAGCGATGCGTTGACCACGCCTTCGCTGCTCGTCGTCGTCCCGACTTCTTTGAGACCCGAGTCATCCTGTTTCAAAAATCCCGGACCCGACATGCAACCGCCGAGCGCGAACGCGCCAGCTATTGCAAAAAGGTCCATGACCAAAGAACGGGTCGTCATAGGGCACTCCGAAAGTCGCCGTTTTACCTACCTAACGACTCGGAATCCCTAGGGGAAAGTTGAGGGTCTAGGGCAACGGCACGACAGAATTGGCTATTTGGGCGGCGCCAAACAGCGCCTGGTAGTTCATCCAGATGCGATTTTTGGCGTCATTCTCGGCCATTCCCCGCAGCTCGCCGAAGAGGCGGACGGTGCCGACGACCTGCGCCGGTTCATTGCGCGCGCCTTTGATGGGCGACAGATAGGGCGCGTCCGTTTCGGTCAGGATGAGCTCGACCGGTAGCTGCTTCAGCATTTTTTGGAAAGCTTCGTTCACGGGCGCGTTGGCGGGAATCGAGAAATACCAGCCGTGCTTCTCCGCGGCGGCGACCGCGAGCTTCACCTTGCCGCCGAAGCAGTGGAAGTCGACTTTCTTCACGCCGAGCGCGGAGAGCATCTCGATCGCGCGCTGCTCGAGCTTGCGCGTGTGGATGATGACCGGAAGGTCGGCTTCCATCGCGACGCCGATCAGTTCCTCGAAGACGGCTTCCTGGGCTTTGAACGTGTCCTCGCCGAGCCAATGGCCGTCGAGTCCGCATTCGCCGACGGCGACGAGCTTGCCGGCTTTTGCCTGCTGGCGGATGAACTGGATCTCCGCCTTGACGTCGAAGCGCTCGACGGCAAAAGGAAAGCCCTCGGGCAGCCGGTCGTTCACCGCGTCGATCGGATAAATACCGAGCGCCGCTTTGATGACAGGATCCTTCGCGAGCTCGAGAATCTCGCGGTTGGAGCGGGGCTCGAGGCCGTTGACGACGACGGCGCCGAGTCCCGCCGCCTTCGCCCGGGCGATCACCTGGGCTAAGTCGGCGTGGAATTTTTCGTGCGTCAGATGAGTATGGACGTCGACGTACATGACCGGAGAATAGCGCCTCACCGGCCCCGCGGCGAGCTTTACGACTGAGGAAACCGTAGGGGTGGCATCCGAGATCAAAGCGGACGACCGCTCCATCCTAGCCGTGCGGCGAATCGCCTAGCGACCGGTCGACAGGCCGTCGATCCAGCGTGAAAGCGCCGCGGCCAGTGCCGGGTCGGCGACTTCGGTCGCGAGCGGCGGCATCTGGTTTTCCCCTCGCCGGGCGGCCATCAGGGGCAGCGCGCTGTGCGCAGCCGAGCCCGGCTCGATCACGAGCGAATCGACGCCGAGAGTCCGGTCCGGCACGACGAAGCGCTGGGTCAGCTTCCTCAGGCCGGTCGCGATGAACGGCGGATCGCCGTCGGGTACCGACGGCAGATGCATGAAAAGTCCCGTCGCCGAGCCTTCGTTTGCGCTCAGCGGATTGTGGCAGGCCGCGCAGTTGGCGTGGAGGAGGCCGGCGAGGTGCGCCGTCGCCGGATCGTCCGGCAGCTTCGGCTCTTCTTTTGGCGGCTGCGAAAGGCGGCCTTCCCGGATGAGATCCGCGAGGCGGACTCCGTCGCCCGCGCCTGCCAGCTCGACCGCCGTGAAGCCGAGGAGCATGTCTCCGCCCGAGTCGTGGCACCGGGCGCAGTCGTCGACCGAAGGCACGTCGTGGGAGGTTCCGTAGTCCGTCGGCGCGACGTCGGGAAGGCCGTGGCTGATGCGGTCTGCCTCGCTTTCGTCCTGCCGCCAGAGAAAGACCGAGACGCCCCAAGCCATGGGGCCGGACCCTTCATCGTATTTTTCGAGGTGCCGGGTCTCGACCCGCTTGCCCTGATAAGAGAACTCTTTCCAGACCTGTGTGCCCACGGGGTAGACCCAGCGGTCGGGGTTCGCCGTGTCGATGGGCCACTCCGGAAGGCGAATCCACCGCTTCTTGACGCCGCCGTCGGCCCAGAGCTCGAACCGGGGAGTGAACGTCCGGTTGCCCTCGGCGATGGTCTTGCTCGGGAAATCGCCGTAGAGATCCGACTGCGAAAGCCGCTGTACGGGCGAGAAAGCGAGCCACGACGCGGAAGGGGCGCCGCACCCGGCAAGGGCCAGCGGGATGAAGAGCAGGAGTCGCGAAGAAGATGGCATAAGTCTTTATATGTTGCGTAAAGCGGCACGGCCAGAGCCAAAATAATATTGAAATCATAGGGTTTATGTTCGATGCTAGAAGGATGAAACCCACTCTTTGCATCGCTTTGCTCCTCGCTGCCCTGGCGGCTTGCGGTCCCCTCACCGAGAAAGAGGAGGGCGGCGACCTCGAGTTCATCGCCAAGCTGCAAAACGATTCCGACGTGCCGATTCAGGTCCGAGTCGTGTTCGACCTCTGCAAGCTAGAAGAAGCGGACGCCACGAAAGTCGCGGTGCCGCACAAGTTTTTCACCGAGTTGTTCGTCGGCAAGTGCGAGACGGACAAGGACTACGACGATAATCAGGAAAAGATCGAGTTCGCCTCGTCGACCGGAAAGCACGACTTCACGGTCTCGTCGGGATGCCGCGACGCGACGACCTGCAACAACGACGGCTGCTTGACCACGCTCGACGCCAATTGCAAAGAGCAACCGGTAGCGCGGACAGCAGCCCCTAAGATTCATTGATATTACTGTAGTTTTTTATAAAAACCTTTTAAAATGTTATAGAATTCTATAGTATGTTCTAGATTCCCAGCGGTTCGGCTAGCCGCGCCTGGGAATGACAGGAAATACCGCTCCCGTTGCTGTTGCCCCGCCAATTTTCCCCGTGGAAGGAGCCTCATGAAGTCGATCGTTTCCCTCCCCGCGTCCATGTTCCTGGCACTCGG
>JAYVBB010000604.1:0-2851 GCA_043750715.1 Pseudomonadota bacterium
TATTCTACTGAACCAGGTTCAGCCAGTTCTGCAGATTGTAGTAGTTGGAGACACGTTTGATCTTGCCGTTCCCGACGACGAAAAAGGCGCCGACCGGGAGCGTGTATTCCTGCCCGCGCGCTTCCGGGAGCCCATCGTCGGTTTTCAGGTAGATGCCTTTGATCATGAATTCGGCCGAGCCTCGCCGTCCGTCGTCACTCGCCATCACGACCAAGTCGGCGACCTGCTCGCGGTAGTGCGAGTTCATCTTGTCCATGAAGCGGGAGAAGGCTTCTTTTCCGACTTCCCGGCCGCCTTGATTGATCTCGTGCACCACGGCGTCGTCGAGCATCTCGACCAACGCGCGTACGTCGCCGCGGTTGAACGCGGCGTAGTAGGCCTCGAGGAGTTTCTTGGTCTCGGCGGTCGGAGTCACGGGTAGCCTCCCGGGTTGAGGCCTCAACGATAGATGATACGGAAGCGGCGTGGAAGCTCCTTATAAACGGAGCTGGGCTGGTCAGCGCCGCCCTCGTAAGGCACGACCAGACCGGCCACGTCGAACTTCCGGTTCAGCACCCGGTTGTTATGAAAAGCGCCATTGAAATTGCCGCTCTCGTCGAACAGGTGCCAGGTGAAGATCCGGTCCTCGCCCCAGATCTCGCCGTAAAGCAGCGAGTTGAAGCTGAATTCCCCGATCTGGCGGCCGGTGTCCTGATGGCAACGGTTGCAGGACACTTCGTTCACGGGAAAGAGACCGCCCTGGTAGTCCATCGGGACGATCGAGAACGCCGCAGCGCTCGACGCGGCGTAAGTCTCCTTGTCTCCCGAGCGCTTCCAGACCTGGCCCTCCGCGGAGCGAAAGGTCGAGCCGTGCAACAGATCCTTTACGAGCGGCACGTCGCCCAGATCCGGGACCACGTCGAGCGCACCGTCGACCGCCTCGAAAGTCGGGCCGTAATACTCGGACGTGAGGCGCTTGGCGGTGAGCGTCGCGGGATTTCGCAAGGCGTCGACCGCGGCTTTGAGCCGGGACGTCGTTTGCCAGGCGGGACGCCTGGCCACGATGGCTGCTGCGAGCTCCGTCGCCGAGAGATAGGGACGGAACGCGTTCACGGCCCAGCCGTCGGCGTAGCGTTGACGCGTCCGGATTTCATAGACGTGCAGGCCGCCCGCGGGATCTTTCAGAAACATCACCTCGCCGAACGTCGTGCCGACCGGGAACATCCAGCGCCAGCGCGTCGTGTCGTCCTGGTACCAGGCAACGGGAGTGAGCTCCCCGTCCCGTTCCGGCAGGCTCCAGAAATTCAGGTTGTACGTCTGTTGGGAGAAAATCATTCCCGCCGTGATGTCGAACGGGAAGTGAAAGCTCTTGGTCGTGTTGAAAACCAGCTGCCCGTCGACGGCGAGCTCGCGGCCGATGGCATTGGCACGGACGCCGAGAATCGGCGTCACCGAATCCTGATAAACGTGTTTCAGCGAATCGGAGTCGTACCACATGGTGTTCGGGTTCGCGAAAATCGCCGCCAGCGCGGGGTCCGCAACGGCCGGCAGCAAAGCCTTCAGCTGAGCGGCCCTCGCCGGGTCCATGATGTCGACCGCCTCGGCGGAGAGCGCGGGCTTCGGACAAATGGCCAATACGAACGCGAAAAGCGTCGCCTTATGAATCATCTTGATCCCCCCTTAAGGAATTTCCATGAATTGTGTAGTGTGATGTAACGGCTTCATTTAGACCGAATCCCGAGTCGGAAACAAGCATGACGACCAAATCCATTGTCATCGCGGCGGCCTGCATCTCTTTTGGTTGGGTTGGCGGACGGCTGACGGCACCGGCGTCGGAACCTGACCTCGTCGAGGCATTCCCGCATTCCGTGACGAAGGTCGCGCCGCCGGAGCTCGTCGACGCGACGGTCGCTCCCGCCCTGCCGACACCGCCGTCGCCCCTTCCGGAAACCGCAGCCTCTCCCGTTCCGAAGTGCGAGCCAAAGGAAGTGATCAAGACCGTCTACGTGACGGCAAAGGACAAAGCAGAGGGCGTGAAAAAGCTCGCGAGCCGTCCGGGTTACCGCTCGATCAAATACATGGAGTTTCGTCCTTACCGCGATTACCGGGACTACCGCGCCTACAAGACCGACGAGCAGGCGGCGGGAAGCGAGAAGGACTGCCAGGACCATCCCTACGACAACAAGTGCACCGGCACGATCACGTTCTGCGGCAAGGAGCCCAACGCTTCGGAATGCAAAGGCACGCGCTCTTTCTGCCTCCGCAACAAAAGCGACCGCACTTGCTGGGGGACGGAGGTTTTTTGCGGCAATCATCCGGGCCACAAATCCTGCCTCGGGACCGAGAAGGCCTGCGAAGATAGCCCCGGTCGCCCGGAGTGCGCGGGAATGATAGAATCGTGCGAGAAGTTCCCTCTCGACGACTCTTGTTACGGGACGGACGTGTCTTGCATCCGCGGCACGGTCGATCAGGACATTTGCACGGCCGACCCGCCGTGAAAGGATTTTACATGCTGCTGCGCGCGCTCACCCTCACCCTCACCCTCACCCTCACCCTCCTGCTCCCCGCCTGCGTCACGGGAGGCAGCGCCGGCTCGGCCGGTGCCGTCGCCGCGGTCGGCAGCGTCATGGTGTACAGCGCGATCGCCCAGGAAGCGACCGCGGGCAAGAACCCGCCGCAAGGGACGGCGGCGCTTTGGTGTGGGACGCTCCGTCTCACCCAGGCCCAGCGGGGACTCTGGCAGAACCAGCCACACTCCGACGACGACTGGGCGGACACCCTGGCGACGGGCGTCTATCAGATCGCGCGCGACGCGGGCTATTCGCTGCACCGCACGCAGACGCGCATTCTGATCCTCGACGCGAAGCGGGTC
>JAYVBB010000605.1:0-12168 GCA_043750715.1 Pseudomonadota bacterium
GGGCTCTGCGCCGACACCTGGCGGACGGGTGCCTGCTCGACCTCGGCGATGGACTTGAAAAGCGCCTGCGTGAAAACCGAAGAAAGCGGCGCCCGACGCCTCGTGTGGGAAAAAACCACGGCGAGGGAAACCTGCGACGGGCTCGAGGCACGCTGAAACCGGCTTTCGACAAAGAGGCGGGCCGCCCTCGAAAGGTGGGGGCGGCTGAGGATTTTTGGGCAGGAAGTGCGTGAGGTTAAGTGAGGCAGTGGGTAGGTCTCAAACGTAAGGCGGGGTTAGACCTTGTCAAGGGTGCCGCCCTGCCTATAATCGCGCCGCCATGACGAAAACAGCTCTCACCCAAGTCTTACCTCTCGGTGTCGCTCCCATGGAGGGCGTCACGGGTTTCGCGATGCGCGCCTTCTTTTCGCTGGCGTCGGGGGTGCGGGCCCAGGCGACGCCGTTTCTCCGCGTCACGGCGACGTATCCGCACAAACAGCTGCCGCGCGAGTTCGCGCCCGAGCTGACGGAGCTGAGCGACGTCACGCCGTATCAGCTGACGCCCCAGCTCATGGCAGTCGAGACCGACGACTTCCTGCGCGCCGCCTCCTATTTCCCGCACGCTACGCCGTTCATCGAATTGAACTGCGGCTGTCCTTCGCCGACGTGCGTCGGCAAAGGTGCGGGCTCGAGTCTGCTGCGCGTCGCCGACGAATTTCACGACACCGTCGGCACGCTCACCCGCGAGCTCGGTCCTGGACGCCTGGCCGTGAAGATGCGGCTGGGATTCGCCGGTGCTGACGAGTTCCCCGCTTTGCTGCAAGGAATCGAGAACGCTCCGCTGGCGAGGCTGACGATCCACGGCAGATCGCGCCCGGCAGGCTACAAAGGCAAAGCCGACTGGACGCCCATGGCGCTCGCGACCGAGCGCAGCGGCGTGCCGGTCTTCGCTTCCGGCGACGTCGTCGACCGCGCGTCGCTCGACGCCCGCCTGGCCGTGGCTCCCCGCATCGCCGGCGCGCTGGTCGGACGCGGCGCGCTTCGCAACCCGTGGCTGTTTCAAGAGCTGGCGGGCGCACCCGCGCAGCTCTCGCCGGAAGCTCTCGTGCTCGCCGTCGCGACGCAGGCGCTGCTTCAGGAATATGGAGCGACGCGGCTCGACGATCTCTACGGCTTGGTCAAAGAAGGCCTGCTGCTGGAATCCTGCGGCACGTCCGAAAACGCCTGGCGCCGGGTCTACGACCGGCTTTCGCCGAGAGCGCCGCTCGACCTCGAGGTGTCGAAGCCCGTGCTCGGCCGCGCCAAGATGCTGTGGAGCTATCTGCGTTCGAGCCTGCCGGAAGGCTGCTTCGAGCCCCGCGTGCTACGCGCCCGTACGCTGACGGAGCTTTTAAGCGGCATTGACGTCGTCGCCCGCGCCGCCGGCAAGAGCCTGCTGCTCCGCCACCGGCCGGACCTCGACTGGTTGTACGCGGGCGAGGGCCGTAAGCAGGAAGCGGGTCCACGCGGCGAGCAGGGCCAGGACGAGGGCCGAGAGCAGAGCGTTTGACGCCACGAGCCCGGTGTCCTTGCCCGTCTCCATCATCAACGGCAGATCGTAAAGGCCGTGCAGCACGAAGGGCACGGCCCAAGCCTTGACGAGCGCCGCGGCACCGCCGCCGGAACGGTGACGCGCGAGGTACATCGCCATCACCGCGCCGAGAAAGGCGTGGCAGGGAGCCGTCGAAAGCGTGCGCAGCAGCAGGCCGCCGGTGCCGCGCGTCATGAAGAGGAAGTTCTCCATCGTCGCGAAGCCGAGGCCCAAAACCAACCCTGAAATCAAGATCGTCAGCGGGCGCCGGTCGGGCGCCCGGGCGACGAGCCAGAAAAGCGCCAGGAGTTTGCAGGATTCCTCGACGAGCGAGGCATCGACGAACGCCGAGCGCGCCGCGCCCCAGAGCCCGGGAGCAGCGGGGCCGCTAGGCATCGCGAGCATCGTGACCGGCAGAGTCGCCAGCAGGCCGAGCGAGAACGCCGTCAGGATCTCGAGCATGCTTTCGGGGTGGCCGCGGCGCGCGAAGAGCAGGACGCCGAGGAGCAGCAGAGGCACCGCTCCGGCCAGCAGGTCGAGCAGCTGCGGATGGCCGAGGAGAAACTGCAGCGCTTTCGCGAGCAGGCTCACGGCGCGACCTCCCAGGTCAAACGGTCGCCGGAGCCGACGGCTTTCAGCTCACGGAAGGGAGCGCGGCGGCCGGTGCAGCTCTTTTGCGGCAGGATGAAGCCCGATTCGCCGTCGATGCAGAAGCGGACGCCGTCCTCGTCGTCCCCGAACTGCCTTTTGCCGTCCTTCGTCTCCGCGTACACGAACACCGGCGGCTTCAGGTTTTTCAACGGCAGCGTGCAGGTGCCGCTGGCGACGGGGTACCAGCCGCGCGCGACCCAGTCGCGGCGGAACGAATCGTAGTAGGCGACCGTCGTGTAGACCTTCGGCACGTCGGTCCGGTTGCAGATCTCGACCTCGACGGCGGCCGCTGGTGCAGCGGGGCGGACGGCAACTTGCGGCTGCGCCGTCTGCTCGAACCGGCGTTGGGAGAAGTGCAGAACGAAGCAGGCGACGATGCCCGCGAGGATCCAAAGAGGCAAAGCGTCGGACGGCCAAGTCCTCGCGGTAGTCGCGCGCGGCGCGGGGGTGGAAGGCGCGAGCCCTTGCACTTCGGCCGCGGTCTTCCACTCCGGAAAGTCCGGTTGCCAGACGAGGCCGTCGGCCGGCAATCGTCCGATCTCGTGGAGGTGGACGAGCTCGGCAAAAGGCATCGGACCAAGTCGCTGCTCGGCGCCTGATGCATCCTTGACGAGGGCGTACCATTTCTCCAAAACGAAGGTCCTCCGGGCATATGGCCCCGGAGGTGTTTCGGCGGCCGGTCGCCCGGCCTTAGCTTTTTTCCCATTTTTTAGGCTTTTGCCTGTCTAAACAGACGCCTTTCGGGTCAGGCCCGCACCCGCGCGTCGGAGTAAACGGCAATGACGATGATCAGCCCCTTGCTCACCATCTGCCAGTTGGACGAGATCTCCAGCATGTCCATGCCGTTGTTCAGAGCACCGATGATGAAGGCGCCGATGATCGCACCCTGGACCTTGCCGACACCCCCCGAGAGGGAGGTGCCGCCGATCACCGCCGAGGCGATGGCGTCGAGCTCGAGCAGCTGGCCTTCGGTCGGCGTCGCGGAGTTCAAGCGTCCGGCGAGCACGAGGCCGCAAATCCCGGCCAACGCTCCCATGATCGCATAGACGCCGAATTTGACCTTCGTCACGGAAATACCGGACAGGACGGCGGCGCGTTCGTTGCCGCCGATTGCGTAGAGCGAGCGCCCGAACACCGTGCGTTGGCAGAGGAAGATGCCGCCGAGGCCAATCACCGTGAGAATCACGGCGGGAGCCGGGATGCCCCGGTCGACCGCGAACACGCCGACACCGGTCGCCAGCAGCACGAGCAGCAGACCCAGGCGAAGAAGGCCCGGGCCCTTCGGCTCGGTCACGCCGCTCGGCACGTCTTTGCGTTTGAGCTGCCGCCATACCGCCCACGCCAAGGTCGCGGCGAAGACGACGTACCCGACGGTGGCTGGCAAAAAGCCACTGCCCGCGAAGCGGAGCCCGTCTGAAAGCGGCGCGATCGCCGACGAGTTGGAGAAGATCAACGCCAGGCCGCGCGCGATCACGAGCATGCCGAGCGTGATCACGAAAGGCGTGATCCGGAAGCGGGAGATCAGCAGGCCGCTGACCGAGCCGACGAGGATGCCCGAGCCAATTCCCGCCGCAACGGCGACGCCGAAGTGTTCGCCTCCGAGAGCGCGATCGGTGAGGCCCAGCACGACGCCCGTCAGCGCCACCACCGAGCCGACCGAGAGGTCGATGCCGCCCGTCAAAATGATCAACGTCATGCCGACCGCGAGAATTCCCGTGATCGAGACCTGCAGCGTCAGGTTGGTCAGGTTTCTCGCGCTGAGAAACGCCAGATCCGGCGACAGCAAGGAGGCTTTCACTTGGGTCAGGACGTCGCTCCAGCTGCCCGCGCCCGAGCTCATGGACGCGAAGGCGTCCCTGACTTCCGAGCTGAACAGGCGCCCGAGCAGCTCGAACGCCACCAGCAGCGCGATCAAGGCAAGTAAAGTCGAATGCTCTTTCCAATGTCCGCGGGGTGCTGCCAAGCTAAGCTCCTTCGACGGCCAGGCGACCGATGTTTTGCGACGTGACGGCCGGGCCGACGAGCTCGCCGGCGAGCCGCCCTTCCCGCATCACCAGAACGCGGTGACAGAGGCCGACGAGCTCGAGCAGCTCGGACGAGACGATGACGACGGCGACGCCTTGCGCCGCCAGCTCGCGCAGCAAGCCGTAGATTTCGAACTTGGCGCCGACGTCGACGCCACGCGTCGGCTCGTCGAGCAGAAAGACGCGGGGTTTGGTGGCCATGCCTTTGGCGATCGCGACTTTTTGCTGGTTGCCGCCCGACAGATGCTCGACCGTGGTCGTTGGCGCCGGAGCCTTGATCGCGAGGCGTCGCATGTAGTCCCGGGCCTGGCCTGCTCGGCGTCCAAATCCAGCACTTGGCCCTTGCTGATCCGGCCGAGCGACGCCATCGCGACGTTCTGCGCGACGTCGAGATGCACGTGCAGGCCGGTGCGCTTGCGGTCTTCCGTCACCAAAGCGACGCCCGCGGCGATGGCGCCGGCGACCGTTCCGAGCGGTAAAGGCTTGCCGTCGAGCAGGCGCTCGCCCGAGACGTCGAAATCCGGATGGCCGAGCACGGCGTAGAGTGTTTCGGTGCGGCCCGAGCCCATCATCCCGCCGATGCCGAGGATCTCGCCGGGAAAGGCGTCGAACGAGACGTCGGTGACGGTGACGCCGCCCGCCCTGCCGCGCGCCCCGACGTTGCGGCACGAAAGCGTCGGCGTGCCGGCGCCGGCCTCGAGCTTGGCCGGAAACAGGTCGGCGAACGGTCGTCCGACCATGAGCGAGATCAAGGCGTCACGACCGAGGTCGGCGAGCTTCCCCTCGCCTACCGTCCGGCCGTCACGCAGGACCACGACGCGGCTGCAAAGGTGATAAATCTCGTCGAACTTGTGGGAAATGTAGATGCAGGCGGTGCCGCTCGCCTTCAGATCCTCCACGAACGCGTAGAGGCGGTGGACCTCGCGTTCCGAAAGAGCCGAGGTCGGCTCGTCCAGGATGAGAACCGCGGGCTTGAGCAGGAGTGCCCGCGCGATCTCGACCATCTGCCCGTCGCCGACCGAAAGATCCTTGATGAGCGTCTCGGGGCCGAAGCTCACGCCGAGGCGCCCTAGCAGCGAAGCGGCCTTCTGGCGCATCGCGGGCCAGTCGATCAGGCCCCACTGCGACGTCAGGTAGCGCCCGACGAACAGATTCTCGACCACCGACAGCTCGGCGTAGAGATTCAGTTCTTGGTGGATGATCGCGATGCCATGGCGTTCGGCGTCGGACGTGCCGGCGAATGTGACAGGCTGCCCCTGCCGGAGGATCTCTCCCGTGTAGGTGCCAGCGGGATAGACTCCCGACAGGACCTTCATCAGGGTCGACTTGCCCGCGCCGTTCTCGCCGACGAGCGCGAGCACTTCGCCTGCCGCAACCGCGAAGTCGACCCCGGCAAGGGCGCGGACGCCCGAGAAATCCTTGACGATCCCGCGGGTCTCCAGAGCGATGCGGGAATCAGCGGCCGTAAACGGCCTCTTTCGAATGCACGCCGTAGGCGATGATCTGGGCGTCGATGTTCGCCTTGTCGACGGGGAACACGGGGGTGTTGATCGTCGGCACGTCTTTCGTGCCGTTGTTGAACGAGTCCTTTGCTGCGGGCTTTTCGCCTTTGGCGAGAGCGACCGCGAGCGTCGCCGCCGCTTCAGCGAGCGGCTTCCAGGCCTTGAGGACCTCGAACTGCTGCTTGCCCGCGACGATGTTGCGGATCGCCAGCAGGTCGGCGTCGGCGCCGGCGACGAAGACTTTGCCCGTCAATCCCTGCTGTTCCAGCGCCTGCACGGCGCCGTTGGCCATGCCGGAGTTGTTCGCCAGCACCGCCTGGACGTTGTTCTTTTGCTTGGTGAGGACGTTCTCGACGGTCGCCATCGCCTGCGCGGCGGACCAAGCGTCGTGATTCTGCTGGGAGACGACCTTGATGTCCTTATACGCCTTGAGGACGTCCAGGTTGCCGCGCGTGATCTCGGCCGCGACCGAGTGCCCCGATTGGCCCATGAGGATGACGTAGTTGCCTTTGCCTCCGGTCGCCTTCACGGCAGCCTCCGCCTGCATCTTGCCGACCGCGTAGGAGTCCTGCGTCACGTAGTAGTCGAGGTCGGCTTTGTTGATGACCCGGTCGTAAGCGACCACGGGGATCCCCGCCTTGTGGGCGGCCTCGACGAACGGCGCCGCCGCGTCCGAGTTGACCGGCTGGATGACGAGGACCTTGATGCCTTTGGCGAGCATGTTCTCGACCTTCGACGCCTGGGTCCGCTCGGAGTTGTCGCAGGCGGCGAAAGCCACCGTCGCGCCGAGTTTCTTCGCCTGCTCTTCGAAGTATTGGCGGTCTTTCGAGTAGCGCTCTTCCTGCATGGTCGATAAAATGAAGCCAATTTTCAGGTCAGCAGCATATCCCGCGGTGGAGACGAGCGAGCCGAGCGCTAAAAAGGCGGCGAAGAGCGTACGAATCATGGGATATGCCTCGAAGAGTTTGTTACATCAACGCATTGGGTCTATCGGCAGACATTGCTGCCGTCAAGCCAAGGGTCTCCATGAAATTCACCAGAGCGTTGTTGTCGGCCGCCTTTCTCTTTTCGGCGGCATGTAAAACAGTTGACAATGCCTCGGAAGCCAAATCGGAAGAAACCCCTTCCGGGTCCAACTCCGGGCTGCTGGCTCCGGAGCAGCGCGAGCAATACGCGCGCTACCTCAAGGACACGCTGGCGAGCTTCGAGCTCATGCGCGGCAAGACGGGGCTCGTCAAAGACTCCGTTTGGATCTGCTACGACGAGGACCTGAAACGGCCCAACTTCATGGACACCGAGCAGCTGACCTCGCCGACCAACATCGGCCTCGACCTGATCCTGCTGTCCGAACGCCTCATCTACGGCACCGAGGACAAAGCACCGGTCAAGGCGACGCTCGCGAAGCTCCTGCAAACGCTCGCGACGATCGACTACAATCACGAGACGGGTCTGTTTTTCCGCACCTATTGGCCCGACACCGGCAAGGTCCTCGACATCCACCTGTCGTCGGTCGACAACGTCCACCTCGCCTACGGCCTGTGGACGGTGGGGGCGGCGTTTCGCGACTCCGAACCGGAGCTGGCGGCCACCGCCCGCCGCCTCTTCGACCGCATGGACTTCTCGGCGTTCTACAACGAGAAGACCGGCCTGATCGGAGGCAACCTTCGGCCGGCCGACGAGGACAACGCCAAGTTCACCCGTGGCAACCCGCAGGGCAAGTACGTGCGCGACGCCTTCGACTACAAATACTTCGGCTCGGAAGCCCGCTCGCTCTACGCGCTAGGCTTCGCGCTGCAGATCTACAAAAAGGCGGCACGCGACGACCGCGACTTCGATCAGAAGATCCTGGGACCGGCGATCGCCGGGACCATCGCGGAAGTGACGAGCCACGACACGCGGGGCGGCGCTCTGAAGCTCATGCGCACCTGGGACGGCGGCGGCTTCCAAGCCCTGCTGCCGGGCGTCCTGGTCCGCGAAGAGCTGTATTCGCCGGTTCTGGGTGAGCTGCACGCGAACTACGCCAAACGCCTGCTCGACGACGCCGGCGCCAAAGGCGTGCCGTCCGCTCATTCCGCCTCGGCCTTCGGCGTCCGCGGCCTCCGGATCTTCCGGACCGGCGACGCCTCCTTCGACCAGGGGCTGCCGATCTACAACGGCGCGGCAGGCCACGTCGACATGGTCGCGACGATCCACGAGGACGTCAACCTGCCCGACATGCGCCGTTACTGGGACATCGCCTACACCCCCCACCCCGCTTTCATGGCTGCGAGCTTCGCGCGCGAGCCGGCTCTGGCCCGCGGCTTCGCCGACGTCTTCAAATCCAACGAGTCGCTGTCGTCGGTGTCGCCTTGCGTCTGCGGCCAGAAAAAAGGCTTCGTCGAGCCTATTTCGCCCGCTCCCTCGTGCCGCTGCCAGTCCAAGAGCGACCTCCCCAACATGCCGAAAGGCCCGGACGGCATCGTCGGCGAGCCGAACCTTTGCACGGTGTCGCAAGGACGCGAAAAGCCGGCGGCGACCGACCACCTCTACCAACCGGGCCTCGGCTGGATGGACGGCTACTACGTCGGCGGTCCGCTGAAAGGCCGCGTCGTCCCGATCATGATCTCGCTCGACCAAGGCATGGTCGCGCTGTCGCTCTTCTCGATCCTCTCGCCCGACGGGCATCACGTCGGCTCGAAGAGCCTCGCCGCCGACCCGCAGGTCTCGGCGCGCCTGCGCCAAGCCTACGACGTCATCGACGAGAAATTCAAAGCCCTGCGCTGAAGGTCACTTCGGCGCGGGACAGGTCGCCGACCCCGGGTAGCAGGACCACGTCTTGTAGTGGAAATGGGCGAATTGCTCGGGTGTCTTGGCCTTCGGCAAATCCTGACGCAGGACGCTGAAGGCGACCAGGTTGTCGAGGAACTCGCGGTCCGGCGCGTGCTCGACGAGGCGGACTCCGGTCTCGACGTTGGATTCGAGGATCTCGACCGCGTAGCTCGACCGGTACTCGTAGCTCGAGCCTTTGAGCGCCTGGCGGAAGTACTGATAGTGGTCGGGATCGCGATCGGCGTTCTCGAGGTAGAAGGCCTGGACCTCTTTGCCCTTCGAGACGTCGGTGACGGCCAGACGATGACCCTGGACGAAGATCAAATCCTGGCCCCCGATGGTCGACGCCTCGGTGTTGTCGCCTTTGAGCGAGACGGTGCCGACGGCGGGATTCACTTCGACGACTTCCCAGCTCTTTTGCTGACCGTCGGAAGTGCGCGGCTCACCCGCCGCGACGCCTGACCAGATCTCGACCTGGTCGCCGGCCTTGAAGCGCCCGGCGCTGAAGGCGGGAAAGAGGCCGATCACGAACGTCCCCTGGCTCTTCCCGGGAGCGTTGTAGAGGCGCGAGTTGTCGGCCGGTACTTTGATCTTCGTGACCGAAGTGGACTGGTCCTTGTACCGCACGATCAAGGTGTCGGAGTCATGGGCCGCGTCGGTGTGCTCGTCGTGGTGCCCGTCGCCTGAGGGGTTATAGCCTTGGTAGTACATCGAGCTGTACGCCGCGAAGCCGGTGTTCGGCTCCTCCTGCCAGCGGAAATCGCGCCGCGTGTACCAATAGCTGTCGACGTCGGCGACCGCCTCGTCGCCCGGAGTGAGCTTGATGTCCAACGCGCCGCAAAAGAGGTCGCCTTCGATCAGCGCGAGCAGCCCGGCCGTCTTGCCGTCCTGCACCGTGAAAAAGATCGCCTCGAGGAGGCCGAAGTCTTCGCCGGGAGTCGGCTTGCCGGTGGCCGGATTCAGGTATTCGTTGCCGAAGACGTTGTGCGCGCCGGCGCTGCGGAAGGACGCGCCCGGCACCTGCGGGTAGCCCTGGAAGCGGAGATATCCCGTCGACCCGTAGTCGAAGATCTGCGGAAAGCCTCCGTCGGGCGCCTTGTGCGCGACCAGGAGCTTCGTCAGCACGCGACCCGCGGCGGGCAGTTGGCTCGCGTCAATGGGCGCCTGAATGCCCGGATTGGTGTAGCTGAAGGCCGCGCCTTCCCACGTCAGCCGCTCGTAGGTCTCGCCGTCGCCCTTGCGGACGAAGAGCTGGACGGGCAGCTGGTTCAGCGCTGCACGCGGGCGGCTGAGGAACGCGAACTCCTGGGCGGCGTAAAGATCGTGCCCGGGCTGGATCAAGCCCTCTTCGTTGTAGTCGAGGCCGGGACCTTTGGCGGCGCCTTCCGGAAACTTGCCCGTGGCGTCCGGCACCGCGACTTCGCCGGTCGGGAGGTACCGCACTTCGCCATACTGGTTGAACTGCGGAGGATCGAGATCTTTGACGGGCGGCGGATTCGGGCGCACGAACTGCGGCGCCTGGCAGCGTTCGAAAGCGTTGCGGCGCAGCTCGGCGACGTTCATCACTGTCGAATCGGCGAACACCGGACCGGAGGTCCCGGCGGCGTCGCCCCCTGACGGCGCAGCCTCGTTCAAAGCCGAACTCTTGACCGTCCTGCAAGCCGCAAGACCCGCCAGCATCAGACCCCACGCGACCACGTTCCGACCGACCGCCACGGGAGCCTCCTAGGGAAAAAAATCCCAGCGAAACTCAAGCTTAGCCTGCGCAGCCCCCTGGCGCCAGATGCACGGCTTGCCCACCTCCGGGAGCGAGACGAACGGCGAGCGAGGATTCGCTCGTTACCGTCTCGCTGCGGATCTCGAACGTCTCGGGCCTGGTCAAATAATGCGTGTCGGCGGCGTCCTGATAGACGCGCGCACAGTACGTCCGGCCTGCTTGCAGGAAACGCAAAGGCAGGCTGAATTCCCGCGCCTGCTCGTTGGTTATGCTTCCGATGAACCAGTCGTCCGCGCCCTTCGCCTGGCGGGCGATGGTGACGAACTCGCCGATCTCTCCGTTCAAGGGCACCGTCTGCTCCCAATCGACGGCGACCTCGCGAATGAACTGAAAGGCGGGATGGCCGAGGTAATTTTCGGGAAGGTCGGCGGCCATCTGCAAGGGGCTGTAGATGACGACGTAGAGAGCCAGCTGCTTCGCCAGAGTCGTCCAGACCCGGTTGCGTGGCGTCGCGCCGGTAAGCAGGTCGAAGATTCCCGGCGTGAAATCGAAGGGGCCGGCGAGTCCGACGGTAAAGGGAATCGTGGCGGTGTGGCCCGGTGGATTGCCTCCGGCTGCATCCCAGGCATCCCACTCCGTGCCACGTCCGCCCTCGCGCGTCATCAGATTCGGGAACGTCCGCCGCAATCCGGTGTCTTTGACCGGCTCGTGCGTGTCGAGCATCAAACCGTTCGCTGCGGCCTTCTCGGCCATCAGACGGTGATGACGGACCATGAACTGGCCGTCGTGCCACTCGCCGCCTTCCACCTTCGCGCCGACGTAGCCGGATTTGACGACACGAATGCCCCGGTCGCGGTAGAGCCGAAACGCGTCGTCGACCTGGCGTTCGTAGTTTTTGATCGCGCCGCTCGTCTCATGATGTCCGACGATGCCGATGCCTTGCGTGGCGGCGTAAGCCGTGACGGCCTCGAGATCGAAGTCAGCCGTCGAGTGCGTGAAATCGAAGCCGTCGCCCCAAGGCCCGTCCCAGCCGACGTTCCACCCTTCGACGAGCACCGAATCCAGGCCGAGCTGCTTCGCCTGGTCGACGTAAGCGATCGCGCGCTCCGTCGTCGCGCCGTGCATGAGGCCCGAGTTCCACGAAAACTTGCCGATGTGCATCCCCCACCAGATGCCGAGGAACTTCTGGGGCTTGATCCACGACGTGTCGGTGAGGCGGTTCGGCTCGTTGAGATTCAGCGTCAGGTGATTGGTCAGCAGGTCGATGGCACGCGGCGCGACGGCGACGGTTCGCCATGGCGACTTCATGCCGGCCCTCGTCTTCACCTTCGTGCCGTCGGCCCAAGGCACCAGATTCGTCACGAGCTTGCCGCCGCCGACACTGCGCAGCGTCATGCCTGCATAGTCGTCGAGCGCCGCCTCGTGGACGGCATAAAATGCGCCGTCACCTTCGATCGTGAGCGGCGTGTGCACGTTCGGGATGTTGGCGAGCGGAGTGTGGCGATAGAGCTGCTCGTAGCGCTCGGGTTGGAAGGCGGTGATCCACCATGCCGCATGGTTGGCGAAGGCGAACTCGGTCAGCTCGTCCAAGATGACGAACTCGCCGAGGCCCTCCTGCTCCGGGACTTCGTACCGAAAGGCGAAGCCGTCGTCGTAAGCCCGCAGCACGATGAGTAGGAGGTGCCCGCTGGTCGTTTGCCGGAGCGTCACCGTCAGCTCGTTGTACTCGTCCCGGATTTCCCGGGCTTCTCCCCAGACCTGCTGCCACGTCTCGGCGTGGCGTCGCCGGGCGGTGTCTTCGACGACGAAGTCGGCGGCGAGCGACGGCTCGGTTTGCAGGCGGAAGCCCAGCGCCGAGGCGCCGATCACCGGACGGCCGAGGGCTTCGAGGGCATAGAAGGGTTTGCCGCCTTCGAC
>JAYVBB010000606.1:0-5952 GCA_043750715.1 Pseudomonadota bacterium
GCTTGCTGACGGAGGCGACCGCGTTGTCGATCGCATCTTCGCTTGCGCCCTCGTTGGCATCGCCTTCGGTCTTGGAATTCAGCGCGGCATTGGTATTGAGCTCGGTCGGAGCGACGGGTTCCTGCACGGCGGGCTCGTCGCCCGCACAACCGGACGCGAGAAGGGCCATCGCTACACAAGAAAGGATGGCCTTGGTCGCTTTCAAAGACATGCGTGCTCCTACCTCGGATCGTCCTAAAGGCGTCGTCGGTGACCGGGGAATGCAGGGGAGAATTGGTCGGTTTGTGTAGTCCGATTGTACCACGAGGCTGACGGATGGTACGCTGGAGGGACTTGATGAGAGAGAGGTAACCGTTGAGACTCATACTCGAAAGTCTGATTGTTTGCGGAGCACTCTTACTGACCGGTTGCCAGGCACTTGGTCCGAAGCCAGAGATCACGACTTCCGAAAGTGAAATCAAAGCCCTCAAGGAAGTCCAGATCATCCTCGTGACGCCGACCTTGAATACGGGTAGCAACGATCCCGAAAAAGACCTGAATAAGACCGTCCCGGCGGGCGCCTTCAAACGGTACGGCGACAACATGCTTTTGACGTCAGGGCTGAGCAACACCTTGACCACGCTCGGCTTCGACAAGCACCTCGCCGAACTTTTGTCGGTCAACTGGCAGGTCGCCTTTTACCAGTGGGTCAAAGAGCAAAAAGGGCCGAAACCGGCGAAGGCGAAAATGCAGCTGGCGATACCTCCGTCGGGTAAAAAAGTCGCCAAATCGGACAAGGACCTGAAGAAGCTCTCGAAGGCGCTGAAGAAGCGCGAAAAAGGGCTGGAAGGCATCTCAAAGACCGTCGAAGGCAACCTCGCCGACCCCGTCGTCGAGGCGCAAGCGAAGGCAAAAAAGAACCTGGTCGTCGTCGAAAACCTGTTCCGCTACCTGATCGGCCGCTTCGACGTCAGCTACGTGCTCGTCAGCTTTTTCGACGGCAGCCAGGCAGCCTTCGACAAGGACGCACAGATCACGCTGCACGTCGCGCTGGTCAACGCCGCATCCGGCAAGATGCGCTACTACTCGCAGAGCACCGGCAAGAAAAGCGATCTGCCGACGAACCTCGAGGGGCTGCTCGGCATGATGGTCATCAACCTCTTCGACACCGTCGGGGAATTCGACAAGATCGAATACTGACGCATGAAAAAAACGATCTGGTTCATCTTCGTGACGATCCTGATCGATGCCATCGGCATCGGTCTGCTGATCCCCGTCTTTCCCGACGTCATGCGCCGCTTCCTTACGGATCCGGTCGAGATCTCCGAGTACTTCGGCTACTTCATAGGCGTCTACGCGCTCATGCAGTTTTTTCTGTCGCCCGTGCTCGGCGCTCTATCGGACAAGTACGGCCGTAAACCTATTCTTCTGATCTCGCTGTTCGGGGCGGGCCTCGACTACGTCTTCATGGCTTTCGCGCCGACCTTGCCGCTCCTCTTCCTGGGACGGGTCATCGCCGGGTTGACCGGAGCCAACATGACGGTCGCGTCGTCCTACATGGCCGACGTCAGCGACGACAGCAACCGCGCCGCCAACTTCGGCATGGTGGGCGCGGCGTGGGGCATCGGGTTCGTCGCCGGGCCGATGCTCGGCGGGCTACTCGGAACGCTTGGGTCCACGGCCCCTTTCCTCGCCGCCGCCGGGCTGAACATCCTGAACTTCCTGTTCGGTTTGTTCGTGCTCCCCGAATCCCTGCCGCCGGAGCGTCGCCGCCGGGTCCAGCTGAAGAACATCAACCCCCTCTCGTCCATCTGGAAAACGTTGAAGCCGTCGCCCATCTCGCGCCTGGCCTGGATCTTTTTCTTCCTGTTCATCGCAGGCAACGTGCATCCGGTGAACTGGACCCTTTACACCCAGATGAAATTCCAGTGGACCTCCTTCCAGGTCGGCATGTCCCTGTCGTTCATCGGCTTCATGATCGCGCTCGTCCAGGGCGGCCTGACCCGCATCGCCATTCCCAAGATCGGCGAGGAACGGGCAGTGACCTTCAGCCTGGCGCTCAACGTCTTCTGCTTCGGAGCCTTCGCCTTCGCGACCGAAGGGTGGATGATGTTCGCCATCCTCGCCGTCGCGTCGCTCGGGGGCCTGGGTCAGCCGGCGCTTCAGGCGATTTTGTCCAAGCAGGTTCCAGCCAACGAGCAAGGCGAGCTGCAAGGCAGTCTGATGTCGCTCGGCAGCGTCGCGACGATCATCGCTCCGGCTCTCTACACCTTCCTTTTCGTGCACTTCACCAAGTCGGACGCCCAGCCGTACTTCCCCGGCGCCGCCTACGTCGGGGCGTCGGCGATCAGCCTGGTGTGCGTCGCCCTTTGGCTCCGGGCGAAGCGGGCCTACTTCGTCAAGTAGGCGCCGGTTCCTTTTCCTTGATCACCAGCGACGCGACGACGGCCAGGCCGAGCAGCCCGATGATCGTGCCGAGGGTGTATTCGACCGGCACTTTGTAGAAGTGCGAGGCGGCGATCTTGATCCCGATCAGGACCAGGATGACGGACAGCGCGTACTTCAAGTAGCGGAAGAGCTTCATCATGTGGGAAAGCGCGAAGAAGATCGAACGGAGGCCCAGGATCGCGAAGACGTTCGAAGTGTAAACGATGAACGGATCCATCGTAATCGCCAGCACGGCAGGGATCGAATCGACGGCGAATATGACGTCGGAGATCTCGACGACGACCAGCGCCAGGAAGAGCGGCGTCGCGCTGAGCTTGCCGGGCTTCCTGGTGAAGAATTTGGCGCCGTCGAAGTCGTCGGTAACGGGAATGATCTTCCGGATCGTCCGGATGATCAGCCCCTCTTTCATTTCGTCCTCGTCCGAGCCACCTAACGCGGTCTTGATGCCGCCGTAGATCAATATGGCGCCGAAGACGTAGACCAGCCATTCGAAGCGCTGCAGGGCGACGACGCCCGCGCCGATGCAGATCGCGCGCATCCCGAGGGCGCCGATGATGCCCCAGAAGAGGACGCGGTGCTGGAGGATGGCCGGCACCTTGAAGGAGCCGAAGATCAGTAGGAAGACGAACAGGTTGTCGACCGAGAGCGACTGCTCGACGAGGTAAGCCGTGAGGTACATGACCGCCTGGTCCCGCCCCATGTGGAAATAGACGCCTCCCGCGAAGGCGAAAGAAAGCATGATCCAGAACGTCGTCCAGAGCAGCGATTCCTTGAGCGAGACGACGTGGTTCTTACGGTTCAGGATGCCCAGATCGAGGATCAGAAAACCGATGACGATGACCGCGAAAGCAATGACCAGAGGCGTCGAAGTCAAAGAGAGGCTCCCTCTGCGGAGGAATTCTTGGGTTGGGCGGCCGGACGAGGGCGGTCGGGTTCGTAGCCGAGGTTGGGCGAGAGCCAGCGCTCGACGCTTTCCAGCGGCATACCCTTACGACGGGCGTACTCTTCGACCTGGTCCTTGCTGATCTTGCTGACCCGGAAGTACTTCGACTCGGGGTGAGCGAAGTAGAGGCCGGAGACCGAGCTCGCGGGGTACATCGCCATGTTTTCCGTCAGCTTGATGCCGGTGAGCTTCTCGACGTCGAGCGCGCGCCAGAGCGTCAGCTTCTCGGTGTGGTCGGGACAGGCCGGGTAGCCCGGCGCCGGCCGGATGCCGCGGTACTTTTCCGTGATCAGGTCGTCGATGGTGAGTTTTTCCCCTTGGCCAAAGCCCCACGCCGCGCGTCCGCGGAGGTGCATGAGCTCGGCCAGCGCTTCGGCGAATCGGTCCCCGAGGGCCTTCACGATGATCGAGGAGTAGTCGTCGAGCTTCGCCTTGAAGGTCTCGGCCCATTGCTCGACTTCCGGCCCGGCCGTGACGGCGAAGCCGCCGATGTAATCGATCCGGCCGGAATCCTTGGGCGCCACGAAGTCGCTCAACGCGTAATAGATGTTCTCTTCGGTCTTTTTCTTTTGCTGGCGGAGGAAGCGGAACGTTTCGAGCCGCTTCTTTCTCTGCTCGTCGGCGTAGATCTCGACGTCGTCGCCGATCGCGTTCGCCGGCCAGAAGCCCGTGACGGCTCGCGCCTTGAAACGCTTGTTCTCGACGATGTCCTTCAGCAGCGCCTGCGCGTCCTTGAACAGCTCCTTCGCCTGCGGGCCCCACTTGCCGTGCTGCAGAATCGAAGGGTAGACGCCTTTGAGCTCCCACGCCCAGAAGAACGGGGACCAATCGATGTAGGGAACGATTTCTTCCAGCGGGATCTCGTCCATCCGGACGCCGAGGCGGCCGGGCTTGTCGATCGTCGCCTTCGCCCAGTCGGTCGGGAACTTGAGGCCCCGCGCGTCGTCGATGCTCACGTATTCGGCTTCGCTGGTCGAACCCGCGTAACGCCGGCGGATCTCTTCCTGCTCCGTGCGCAATTTCTGGACAAAGGCGACTTTTTTCGCCGGATTCATCAGATCCCCGAGGACGTTCACGACCAGAGAAGCATCGACCACGTGGGCGACCACTCCCGAGTATCGCGGGGCGATCTTAATAGAAGTATGAGCCTTGGACGTCGTCGCGCCGCCGATCAGCAGCGGCATGGTGAAGCCTTGGCGCTCCATCTCTTCCGCGTTGTGAATCATCTCGTCGAGCGACGGCGTGATCAGGCCGCTCATGCCGACGGCGTCGGCCTTCACTTCTTTCGCCTTGTTCAGGATCGCTTCGCAGGACGTCATGACGCCGAGGTCGATGACTTCGTAGTTGTTGCAGCCGAGTACGACACCGACGATGTTCTTCCCGATGTCGTGCACGTCGCCCTTGACCGTCGCGATCACGAACTTGCCTTGAGCGCGCGAGCCGGGGTTTTTCGCTTTCTCCGCTTCCATGTACGGCATGAGGTAGGCGACCGCCTTTTTCATGACGCGCGCGCTCTTCACGACCTGCGGCAGGAACATCTTGCCGGCGCCGAAGAGGTCGCCGACGATTTTCATGCCGTCCATCAAAGGACCTTCGATCACTTCCAGGGGAATGGGGTACTGCTGCCTCGCCTCTTCCGTGTCCTCGTCGATGAAGTCGGTGATGCCTTTGACCATCGCGTGCGAGAGACGCTCCTGGACCGTGCCGGAACGCCACGCCTTCTCGTCCTTGACCTTCACCTTGCCCTGCGACTTGAACTGCTCGGCGAAATCGATCAGGCGCTCGGTGGCGTCGTCGCGCCGGTTGAGCAGCACGTCCTCGACCCGGACGAGGAGCTCCTTGTCGATCTCCTCGTAAACTTCCAGCATCCCGGCGTTGACGATGCCCATGTCGAGGCCGGCGGCGATCGCATGGTAGAGAAAAGCCGAATGGATGGCTTCGCGGACGACGTTGTTGCCGCGGAACGAAAACGAGACGTTGCTGACGCCGCCCGAGGTGCGGGCGCCGGGGCAAAGGCGTTTGATTTCGCGCACGCCTTCGATGAAGTCGACGGCGTAGTTGTTGTGTTCCTCCATCCCGGTCGCGACCGTCAGGATGTTGCAGTCGAAGATGACGTCTTCGGGGTCCATCTTCACGATTTCGGTCAGGATCTTGTAGGCCCGCAGCGAGATCCGCACTTTTTCGGCTTTGGTCGCGGCCTGGCCCTGCTCGTCGAAAGCCATGACGATCACGGCGGCACCATAGCGCTTGCACAGCGTGGCGTGCTCGATGAACTTCGCTTCGCCTTCCTTCAGAGAGATCGAGTTGACAATGGATTTGCCTTGGCTGCACTTTAAGCCGGCTTCGATGACCGACCACTTGGACGAGTCGATCATGACGGGCACGCGCGAGATGTCGGGCTCCGAACCGATGAGGTTCAGGAACTTCGTCATCATCTCTTCGCCGTTGAGCAGGCCCTCGTCGAAGTTGATGTCGATGACGTTGGCCCCGTTTTCGACTTGCTGGCGGGCAACAGTCAACGCGCCTTCGAGGTCACCGGCCTTGATCAAGGTGGCGAATTTCGGCGAACCGGTGACGTTGGT
>JAYVBB010000607.1:0-3570 GCA_043750715.1 Pseudomonadota bacterium
ACCTCAGCGACGACCTCATGGGCCTTGCGGTAGCGGAAGGCGATCCCACCGACATCGCCGTCGAGCGCGCTGAAGATCCGACGATCGAAGGAGACCTCGATTTCGCGGCACCGTCCGCGGAAGCGACGGACGCGGTGATCGACCCTCTTGCCGGCATCGACGGGCTGGAAAGCTCCCCGGAAGTCGACGATCCCCTCGCCTCTTCCGCCGACACCAGCGCAGCCGAACGCATGACGGCGACCCTCAACGGCGCGCTGCTTTCCCTGACGATGGCGAAGGACCTCGGCGACGCGCTGCAAAGAGCTGCTCCCGCGCTGAGTGAAGCCGGCCTGACGCGCGGCATCCTGATCGACACGAGCAAAGCCAAAGCGACCCCGCTTTTGACGTGGGAAACTTCGGCCGTCGGCACGGCTGTGAAGAAAGACGGCCTCGCGGCGTTCGTCACGCCGGGCCTGGCCCCGGCGCTGTCGCGGCAATTCGCCGGCTGGACCGCGTTCGACGACGCGACGCGGGACGCCAATCTCAAGCCTTTCGCCAAGTGGATCGACGCCGAGCATCAGCTCCGCGCCGCCGCCGTGCCGCTGCCGGACGGACGCCAGCTGGTGGTGCTCGCCGCCTGGAAGGCGGAAACCCGCGAGGATCAGAGCGTCAAGGCCGCGGCGCTCGAAATGATCCGGAAGCTGGCCGCGAAAGTCCGCTGAAAAAATGTCCGCACAAAAGGAATCGGGGTCCGCTTGGGACCCCGATGACTTCGGACGGTTGGCTGATTTCTTTCGGGAACGGGGAGAGGGAGTGGGCAACGGGAGAGGCAACAACAGCAGGGAACAGGAGCAGCTTGGGGGCAGTTTTGAAATCTAGATCAGCCAACCGTCCCAAGTGCCGTTCGGATGCTAGATCCGTCTGGCGAATCCCCTTGTGCACTTGATGTGCCAAGCCGACCGGGGTTTTGGCGCCCCTGATTAAACGCCCGCTTAGCGCTCCGATGACCGTAATCCTGGCCCCCCAGCCAGCCCGATTCTCCCCGCGTTTCCCGTAGGATCGTTCACAACCGTCAACGTTCTATACACTTTTGGACCGCATGTTATAGTCGGCGCCGAGGAGGACGTCATGAGCCAACACAAGACTGCGCTGGTTACCGGCGCCAATCGGGGCATCGGACTGGGCCTGACCGAGCAGCTGCTCGCCAAGGGCTACCACGTCATCGCTACCGCCCGAAATCCGGACGGCGCCCGCGAGCTCTGGGAAGCCGAACGGGACTACGGCACTCGCTGCGAGATCCACGAGCTCGACGTGACGAGCGACGCCGACCTCGACAAGCTCGTGAAGGCCCTGAAGGGCCGTCCGATCGACCTGCTGATCAACAACGCGGGAGTGATGCCCGAAAAACCGGGCAAGTTCACCGACGTGACTGCCGACGCGATGCTCAAGGGCTTTACGGTGAACGTGCTCGGTCCGATGCGCGTGATGCAGAAGCTCCTCCCGAATCTCAAGGCGAGCGGCAAAGCCGTCGTCGGCACGGTGACGAGCAAGATGGGCTCCGTCGCGGACAACACGTCCGGCGGCTATTACGCCTACCGGATCTCGAAGACCGCGGTGAACATGCTCAACAAGAGCTTCGCGGTCGACCACCCCGACGTGGTCGCGGTGGTGCTGCACCCTGGCTGGGTCAAGACCGCGATGGGCGGCGACAACGCCCCGGTCACGGTCGAGGACTCGGCCAAGGGCATGCTCCAGGTTTTATCTACCGTGAAAGCGGAGCAGAGCGGCAAGTTCTTCGATTTCTCGGGTAAAGAAATACCCTGGTAGGCAACTCCTGCCGACTGCGGTGACGGGCGAGGCAATGCTAAAATCAGAGCATGCCTCGCCTTCGCTTCATCATCGCCATCGCGGTCCTGGCCATCATGCCTTGGGCGTCGGAGTTCGCCGAGTCCAGCTCGTGCAAGCCGCCGAAAGCCGACGCGCTTGCCATCGACGGGACGTATCCGGACCACACGCTGTCTCCGCGCGAGAGCCTGGAGCAGTTCGACGCCGTGTTCCTGGGTGAAGTCGTGGTCGCGACGAAATCGTGCAGCCTCGGCTTTTGTGCCGGTCTGAAAGTTTTGCAGCCGATGAAGGGCCGCCCCGGACCCACCATGCTGGTCCAGGTCGCCAAGGCGAACGAAAGTTCCTGCGCGCCGACCAGCTTCACCGACAAAGGCGGCCGCTGGCTCGTCTTCGCCAACCAGGGCACGAGTCCCGGCGGTCAAAAGTATTTTTACACGGGTGACGACGGACCGTCGTTTCCGACGCGGCAGCTTCCGGACTTCGCCCAGCTCGAAGGGCAGTATCGGATGATGCGGGCGCAGCTGGACCGGGCTATCGAATCTCAGCTGGGGCACTTGTAAGGTTGGATTGAAGTGAAGTGAGAGTGCCTCCGTGGGGCTCACCACCGGCGATCTTCGGATTCGGGCAGCGATCTTGTATTAAAGAGTGGGAACGCGCGGCGGCGGTGGCGGGCCAGCAAACCGCCAGCCAACGCTGCGCGTTGGCAAGCGACGTCGCTCTTGGCCCGGCGGGGCCCTTCCTTAAAGAAGGGAGGTCGAGGGGGTACCGGTCAGGCATCCTTCCTTAAGGAAGGGGCGTCCTCCCATTCTTCGAGCCAAAAACCCAGCGCCTCTTTTAAGAGGGCATCGCGGGTCAACGTGCGACCACGGCAATCGGCGGCTTTCATTGCGCGGTCGATGAGTTCGTCGACATCCCGACGCGTGCGGGACTGAAGGGAGTTGCCGGCGAAATCCACCTTTCCCACTAGCTCGCGCACCTCGCGACCGCTCTTTCCGCGAATGCCTTCCAGAAAGATGCGGGCGTTGGCGCAGGTAATCCGGGGTGCGATGATAGTGAGAGCCGTGATGGACGTTTCGCCGCTTACGACCTGTTCCCGGAAAGCAGGGAAGCGGTCGAGCAGTCGAGCTGCTTGGGTTCGCTTCCAAAATTGATTGGGCGTCAATCCGATCCGACGGCCGAGATCCTCGGAGGACAGCCAAAGGCATCCAGCGGCATTGCGACGTAGCAACTCGCCCACGATGTCGACCGACTCAAGCGAGATTTCTCGCTCGCGTGCGTGCAGTAACTTAGCCTGATTCACCAGTTTGTCGACGTAGTGACGGAAGGGATTCATGGGACCTCCTTGTTACGGAGGCAATCTACCACCGGCTTTTTTTCCGCCCTGCGACACGGGTCTATTTCCCGACCACAATTCGCAGACGACGATCTCGCGTTTCGACGTGAGTCGCCGGAGGAGCAGGCATTCGAAAAAATCAGGCCCCTCGACGATTTCGCGTGTCAGCGCCCATTTTTACGATGACATTTTCTCGTCAAGGTCATTCGAAAAATCGCGGCACATGTCCGTCCCTTCCTTCTTTAAGGAAGGACGCTCAACCGACGCGGATCCCCGCTCCTTCCTTAAGGAAGGGCCGCGCCGGGCCAACAGCAACGTCGCTTGCCAACGCAAAGCGTTGGCTGGCGGTTTGCTGGCCCGCCTCCGCTGTCGCGAGTCACCACTCTGAAAGACAAGATCGCTGTCCGAGTCCG
>JAYVBB010000608.1:0-4224 GCA_043750715.1 Pseudomonadota bacterium
AACTGGCGGCGGCAAGAACGGCAAGAGCGATGATGCGCTTGATCATTGGGTCACCTGCAATTTGATCAGACGGTCGGTGTTGACGCTACCGTCAGTGTGCTCGTAGATGTCGCCTTCGCCTTGGTAAGGCGAGTCGAGGCGTACGTCGATGGACCCGCCCGGGGGAATCGGATTGCCGACGTCGCCGTGGTCGAAGGGCGAACCGTTCGTGTGGATGATGAAGCCGCCTTGCGAGCGCCTGTTCACGATCTTGAGGGTCTGACCGACTCTGGCGGTGATGACCGAATTGTTCAGGTAGTTGCCGTAGCGTTGGTCGCTGATTTCGAGGACGAGGCCGTTGCCGGCCGGAGTGGTAGTCGTGTCGCCTCCAGCACCGACGCCTCCGGTCGCCGATTTCTGCATGCCGCTCGCTTGCCAATCCTGCAGGGCTTTGAGATCCGCCGCGGGAACCGAGCCCTGGGGAGGCATGCCGGCACCGGCTTGCGAGCGGGCGATGATGCGTTGGATGTTGGCCCGCGCCGTATCGTAAGTGTCCATCACGGGGGCATTCGTGCCGCTGGCGCCGTGGCAGCGCGTGCAAGCGCTCAAGACCGACAGGATGCGACCATCGTATGTAACGGCAGCAGAGGTGGCGGTGCCCGAAGGAATCGTCGTGGTCGGCGTGGTGCTCGGAAGGACCGTGGCGCCACCCGAGGAAACGGAACCTTTGGCAACGGTCCAATTGACCGTGGATTGTTCGTCTTCGTCACCGGTCCAGCCGTTGACCGTGAGTTTTCCGGTCGTGTTGGCTCGCGCCGCCGTGACCGCGTCGCCGCCGCCGACTGCGCCGCCGCCGGCATACGGATTGGCGACGTCGGGATTGGCCGTGTCGACCCCGGTAGCGCCGCCCGTGGCGCCGCCCGGTTGTTGCGCTTGTTGTTGGTCGCCACTGTTGTCTTGGCGCTCGACTACCATGGTTTGGCGGGAGCGGCCTTGGCAGCCGGTCATGCCGACGATCAGAGCGACCAGAAGCCAAGGCGTCATTCGGGAGTTGTACATCATCGCCAATTGCCTCGCGTGATGGCCGGGAACCTGTAATTGCGGAAAGTCTTCAGAATCTTTATCGGCACGACGCGAGCGAAAGTTTAGAAATTTCTCCGATAGCGGCTATTAATCAGGGTTTTCAGATGTTTAACGCGGAGCCAAAAGGCTGCAAAAAAGAAGAGCCACCCTCGGGGATGGCTCTGGTTCGTCGAAAAGTGCGGGTTACGGAGCGGAGATGAAGAGCCTCTTCTCGCTGTCCGGAACCGTTTTGGCGTCGCTGATCTGATACAGGCGGCTACCTATCGCGAGCTCCGGCGTGATGCCGTCCGCGAGTTTCACCTTGGAACCGGACGCGACTTTAGTGATCGTACCGATCAGAACTTTGTTCGAGCCTTTGACGGCGAAGACTTTCGTTTCGTCTTCGATGAACACCAGCGACTTCTCGCCGCCGGTGAAGCCGGAGTCGGCTATGTGCAGGTAGACGTCGGGGGTCGAGAGCCGCATGCCGAGCGCGCTCCACGTCTTGTCGTCGGAGCCGTCCATCTTGCCGCAGACGCCCATCGCGATCTCGAGCGAGGCCTGGCGGCGTCCGCCTTCTTTATCAGCGAAGTCCGCGATCGACAGGAAGGCGCCGCAGATGTCGGCCTTCAGGGCGAAGCCGGAGGCGCTCGAGTTGGTCTCGAGCTTCTTGTCTTTCTTGTTGTCCCCGTTGCAGCCCGCCACCGAGGCGAGGCCGAGCAGCAAGGCGGCGAGCGAAAAAGCGGTCTTCATCGTTCCATTCTCCTGATCCACGCTTATTTCGTGGGAAGCGTTTCGCAAAGGTTTTGACGCTGCGGACCGTACTTGCCGTTGCAGAAGAACGAGCAGTCGTTGCCGCCCGTGTAGCCGCCTTCGATCTCACGGATCGCCTTCGAGATGACCTCGACGGTGCCGTTGACCATCCGCGTATTGAGGTCGTCGGAGCCGTCGGAGAGGCCGGTGACCAGCGTCTTCATCGCGTCTTGGAACTTGCCGCGGACCGAAGCGTAGAACGTGTTCAACTCGGTGTTGGACGTCCAGCCGTTCTTGCCTTCGACGTCTTTGTCGCTGACGGCGGACTGGATACCGGCCAAGTGGCAGGTGATGCACGAGCGGCCGGTGGTCAGGTCGTTGTTCTGGCGCCAGTTGGCGGGGTCGATCGCGAACGGGAATTCGGCCTTGCCGCGCTCCTGCGAGCCTTCGCCGTGGATGCCCCAATACATGAAGCCGTTAGGAAGCTGGATCCACCACTCGGAGGCGATCGCGGTGTTGCCGTCGCCCGGACCGGCGTTGAACGCGCCGGTGGAGCGCATGTCGTTGTCGGTCGGCGCTTGGTTCTTGTAGTTGATGTCGCCGTTGTCCCGGCCGTCGAACTCGTCGGACGTGAACGAGTACCAGAGCTGAACCGGCGGGTTTTTCAGGTTGAGCTGGCGGTAAGCGGTGATGCGGGGGCCGCAGACGATCGCTTCCTTGTGAGTCGAGACGTACTTGACCGGGCCCATGTCGAAGGTCCGGGAGAAGGAGCTGAAGTTGCCCGGTGTCTGGTGGACGTTGGCGTAGGGACCGCCGTTCGTCGCGTTGAAGACGAAGCGCGGGATGTTCACGGGCTGGTCGGCGGGAAAGGCTTCACAGGCTCCGACGGGCGCCGGTGAGATGTCGATGTTCTTCGGCGTGCAGGCTGCGACGTAGCCCCAGTTGGTGTCGGCTTGGGCGCCCCAGACTTTCTGGGCGTTCAAAGCGAAGGCGAGGCCTGCGCCGTCGGAAATGTCTTCCGGCACGTCGATCGCTTGCTGCCAGGACAAGTGGTTCCATGCTTTGCCCGCGGCGACGCGGAGGATGTTGACCTTCTCGGCGTCGGCGATCAGCTCCGCCGGGACGTAGATGTAGCGGAAGCCGGTCGGGTTCTTGGCCTTGTGAGCCGCGACCCAGGTGTCGACGTTCGTTCTGCTGTAACCAGCCGGAGCCGGCTTGTAAGGTGCGTGCTTGCCGCCCGCCGTGACGGCGTCCGAACCCGCGGCGCCCGTCCCGGGCGTCGCCGTGCCGGTCGCAGCCTGGTTGCTGTCGCCGTTGATCTTCTCTTGGCTGCCGGATCCCGGCGTCGCGCCGCCGTTGATCTTCTCATCGGATTTGACGGTCTGACCGGCCGCGGCCTGATCGTTGATTTGCGGTCCGCCGTCGGCCGACTGCTTGGTGTCGCCCTCGGAGGATTTTTTGTCTTCCTTCTTTTGCTCCTCAGGCTGGATCGACTGTTGGCGCGAAGTGCACGCGCCGACGAGACCAAGCGACAGGACCAGGGATAGACTCGCGACGTTTTTGGGCTGGCGATGTTTCATAGCCAAAGCCTTCACTCCGGGTTTGGGCCCCCGAGACGGGACCGAATTCTTTCGACAAGGGAAAAGCGCATCAATTCTATCGGTACCCACGCGACAAAACTTTAACGACGATCGCAAGTCGGCGCTTCCCCTTGGTAAAGCAACGGAACGTTGGCGCCGCCCAATTTCGGGTGGCCGCGTAACCCGCCCGCGGGTTCATTGCATTAAGGGCAATTACCCGACGTGCCGGATCCGGTCGACGTCTCGTCACTGGTCGAAGTCGAAGTCGAAGTCTGCTGCTTCACCGGCTTCGCGTTCTTGTCGCCTTCCTGGAAGCCTTGCAGCTGCCAGATGCGGAAGAGTTCGATCTTGTCCTTCGGCACGGAGTTGCCGGGACGCGGCATGCGGCCGTTTTCCATCGCTTCGACCGCGCGATTCAGCTTGTCGACCGTATTCAGGCCGTCAGGCTTCGCCATCTCGGCGTGGCAGGTCGTGCACTTGTAGATCTTGTCGGATTCGACGGAGCTGAGGATCGGCAGCAGATCCCCATAAAACGTCACCTGCTCGACTGGGTCGGCCAGGTTTATGTTCTTGTTCTTCGAGCCCTTGTTGTCCGGCGTGCACTTCGGCGTCTCGGCCGCGATTTGAGGCTGCGATTGCTGGCCGGCGCAGCCGGAAAGCAGGAAAAATAGGGTGATTTTGACGAGATCGCACCGCATCGTGCCGCCTGAAGAAAAGTAAATCACTGATTCCCTTATCGGCAATTGGTGGAAAAACTTTAGTCCAGCGATGCGACAACGTTTTTCGAGGGTTCGGCGGGCCGTTCCGGGGGCACGCCCAGCGGCCTTTGGAACCAGCCGGTGTCCCTCCA
>JAYVBB010000609.1:0-3192 GCA_043750715.1 Pseudomonadota bacterium
CCCCCGAGCGCGACACCCATTTCACGCAGGCTCACCTTTGCATGAAAGAGGGCGTCACCGAGCACGGAGCCACCGCCGCCCAGTATAAGCGCTTCATCAAAGACTGCCGCGAGAGCATCGAGTACCCCGAAGAGTCCGACATCAAGGTCTTCTTTGTTCCGGGGGAAGGCGACCGCGCGACCAAGTTCATGACCGACGCGATCAAAGCCGCGGCGCAGATCCGCCTTGCCGCCCACCGCTTCAGCTACAACAAGATGCTCTCCGCCCTCAAGGCGGCGCTGAACTCCGAGACGCCTCCCGAGCTGGAAATCGTCGTCGACGACGACGTGTGGTGGGTCGGCCACGGCGAAGCGACGGGCGACAACATCATCAGCGAATACTACAACGTCGACAACCTGGTCGAGCTCGGCGCCGAAGCCCGCTGGATGGAAACCAACCATACCGAGCACCTGCTCCACCACAACAAATACATCGTCTTCAACATGCCGGAAGGGTCGCGCAAGGCCTCGGCCGTGTTCGGCGGCGCCGGTAACCTGACGGGCGCGGGCTTCAACACCAACTTCGAGAACTTCTACTACGTCGAGATCCCGGCGGTCGTCGACGCGTACAACGCTCAATACGACCACGTCTGGGACGAGCTGGCGACGCCGACGAACGGTCTCCCGACCGAAAACGTGCTGCCCGTAGCCAACTGACCCCACCGACGACGCCCGTGACCAATTGGCGTGGTGGCGCCTGCCGCTCGCGAAATGCCGTCTCCGGCGAGTGAAATCCGCCGACGCGAAGCGTTCTTGGTACAGCTTCCGGCACGTAGTCCCCTACGCTGGGTTTGGCCTCGAAATCCAAACCCAGCGAAAGGGAACCACCATGACAACCGCCAGAACTCTTCGGCATCTCGCTTTCCTAGCAGTTCTTTCCTCCACGTCGGCGTTCGCCGCGCCTTGCCCGGACACGGCCGGCCCGGCTCTGATCGACGCGAAGCGCGCCAGTATGGCATTCCTCGGCACCCCCCAGACCTGGCACACCGCCGTGCCGGGAGAGGACGGGTGCTTCCGCCATTACGACGGCGGATCGGTCTACTGGAACGTCGGCGCCTCGCAGGCCTTCGAAGTGCACGGCGACATTCGCTGGCTGTGGGCGGTTCAGGGATGGGAGCGCGGCCACCTTGGCTATCCGATGACGGACGCGTTGACCACCCCCGACGGTGCAGGACGCTTCAACCACTTCCAGCGTGGTTCCATCTATTGGCGCGCCGACCTGGGTGCGCACGCAGTCATCAACGGCTTCCGCGCCTATTGGGCGGAGCGGGGCTGGGAGCGCAACCCGGCGCTAGGCTTTCCGATCAACGACGAAATGCCCAGCTTTCCGGAACGTAACGACCGGTACCAGGACTTCGAGAACGGCGTCCTGTACTACGCGCACGCGAGCGGCGCGATCTACGAAATGTGGCCGTTTCCCGTCGCGAGCCGCGACAAAGCCGACCTCGAGACCGAGCTGGCAGCGCAGATCGACAAGCAGCTCGCGGCCGCCGGCGGCGAAGCGTACCGGGATGGCGCCGTGCAAATCACCGAAGTCACCGGCTACCGACGTAATGGTCAGGGCCGGCCGCTGAACCGCGCGTTGAAGGTCCAGGCACACCTGAAGTATACCGCCGAGTTCCTGGGCATCGACGACGCGCTGCCGGACCCGTCCAGCGACCTGACGCTCATGATCCGCCTCGACGGGCGCCGGCGCTTTGACGGCGACGCGATTCTCTACTCAGTACTCGAGAGCTGGTCCGCCGCGACGAAGGTTCCGTTTCCTACCAGCACGTTCATCAGCGCCGCCACCATCAACGCCAAATTGCGCGGTGAGCTGGATCCGCAGGTCGGCATCGAGGCGGAAATGGCCGTGCTGCCGTCACCGCTGAGTCTCATCTCGGTGAAGGTGACCCAAGACGGCGGCATGAACGTGTTCGTGGCGCCGCTTTGAAGTCACTTGTAGCGGATGAGCACGTTCTCGAGCGGCAGTTTCCGGACGAGCGGCAGCGAAAAGCGCAAGACCAACATGCCGCCCCGGCGCGGCATCAGGTCGCCGAGGTCCGTGATTCCGGACTTGTCGGCCGGCACCTTGGGGGACACTTCGCGCTCGACGCCGTCGTCGCCGAGTATGTAGCCTTGGACGGTGCCCCCGTCCGGGCTCCGCGCGTCGTGCTTGCAGACGATCTGCGTGATCCCGCGCGTCGGATCGACGGCGAGCTCGAGAAACTCGCCGTCGGCGAAACTCCTGTTCACGACGTAGGTGTGCTGAGCTTCTCCCGGAGTCAGCGGCGCTTCGCCGTCGAGCGCGCGCGAGCTGGTACCCGAGCGGTCGGCGGTGCGGCACCCCGTCAGGCTCGTGGCCAGCAGTAGTAAAATCGGGAAATAGAAGCGCATGCGGGAACCTTTCGAGGGATTTGTCGGCCGAACCGGCCAAAAATTGAGGCGCTCCCTGCCTCAAGTCCCGCGGCCCAGGGACCGAAGCGGGGTACGTAACCATCTGAATTTACCGAGAGTGTGTGGGTTTGGAATCTTCCACGGGAACACGATCCCTAGGCCGACGCTGGCTCAGGGGACTTCGCAGCAATCGGGCTTCTTCCCGATTCGTCCTCGTTTGTTCCGTGTTCCTCGTCGCCGGCATCTGCGGCCTCGTCGCGCTGCGCATGAACCGCGAGTCGTTGATCCCTTCCAAAGAGGATCGCTTCGACGTCACACAGATCTTCATGGCGCCGATGGCCGAGGTCTGCAAGATCGGCGCGACGTCTCTGAAGGTCGCGGACTTCGAATCCTGCCTCACCAAAATTTCCTTGCAGGACGAGTCGAGGTCTCCCTCGTTCCGGAGCGTCGTCATCCCGACCGTGGCGGCGGCCTTCGCCGGCAGAACCCCCACGCTGAGACTGCTGCTGAAACAGCAGGGCCACGACGACATGGAGCGCCTCCTCCAGGCGCGGGAGCCCTACGTGGTGGGGATGCGCATTCCCATCGAGCTAATCCGACCCAATCAAATTGGCGTCGAACCCAACATGCTGGTGTACGACGGGCTCCAGGACGCCCGGATCTGCATCGCCGGCAAGTGCCCGGTCGTCGTCTCGAAGTACGAGCAGGCGCTCCTGCTCTTTCCGTTGGCCGTACCGGAAATGCCGAAGAGCGAAGCGGTCGACGTCTTCTTCTTCGG
>JAYVBB010000610.1:0-5713 GCA_043750715.1 Pseudomonadota bacterium
GCTGGTCAAAGCCAAAGCACTGGTCGCGGAATGGCAGGCGAAGCAGGGCGAC
Source organism: Pseudomonadota bacterium (assembly GCA_043750715.1). GTDB lineage: Bacteria > Bdellovibrionota_B > Oligoflexia > Oligoflexales > CAIYRB01 > CAIYRB01. Next base: position 53 of record JAYVBB010000610.1, read on the forward strand.
GCAGGAGAGGCGAATGCAGCCCGCCCGGTCGTCGTGATCGAAGACGCCGGCAAAGATGTCACGGAAGCTATCGAGCAGCTGGCGACTGCCATCGGCATCTCGGTCGTTCTCATATTTCTCGTTTTGTTGCTGCAGTTCGGTTCGGTCGTCGAATCGCTGCTCGTTCTCGTGGCCGTGCCGCTGGGCTTCATCGGGGTGCTCCTGGCCCTGAAAGTCGGCGGCAGCACGCTGTCTTTGAACTCCGCGTTGGGCGTGATCCTGCTGAACGGCATCGCAGTCAACAACTCGATCATCATGGTGGATTTCATCCGCCGCCTTTCCGCGCAAGGCCTGAGCCCGCGCGAAGCAGCGACCACCGCCGCCCGAAAACGCCTGCGCCCGATCCTGATCACGTCGCTGACAACCGTGCTCGGCATGCTTCCGATCGCACTCGGCTTCGGCGAAGGGGGACGGATCCTGCAACCGCTCGGCATCGCCGTCAGCGGCGGGCTTTGGATCTCGATGGCTCTGACCCTGTTCCTGGTGCCGGCCCTTCAGGTGAGCTACCTTGAGGCCAAAGCCAAACGTCTTGCGCGTCTCGAACGGCGGGCCGCGAGCCTCGACTCCCTGGTGCCGACGCCATGAATACGCTTCTGCTGCTCTCCGTCGCCCAAGCGTTGACCTTCAACGAAGCGCTGACGCGCGTCACCGCGCAAAGCACCGCCGTCAAGGAAGCGCGCCTGACGGAAGAGTCGGCCAAGTACCAGAAAGATCATTCGGGTTATCTTTACGCTCCCGCAGTCAACGCCTTCGGAGCGATCAAGCGCTCCGGCAACGACGTCGACGAGTCGCGCATGGCGGAATCACGCTCGGTGGGCGTCGCCGCGGAAGTGAACCTCTACCATTTCGGCGCCGACGGCGCCCGGATCGATCAGGCCGAAGCTTCTTACCAAGCGGCTTCGTACAGCCGGGAAGCCACCGTTAAGGACGCCGAAGGCGACGCCGCTGCGGCGCTGTTCGATCTGATCGAAGCGCTCGAGGCGCGCCGCGTGGTCGAAGGCATTCTGGCGATTCAGAAAGACAACTTGAAGGTGATCCGGCGCCTTTACGAGCGCGGCGCCCGCCCGGCACAGGACACCGAGAAGGTCGAGATCGACACCGCCAACGCCGCGGCTCGGCTCACTGACGCCGAAATCACGATCGAAGCGGCCCGCTCGGTGCTTTTCAGCCTGAGCGGCGAGGCGATCGACGTCAAAGCCGAATGGCCGTGGCGGGAACGCCTCCTCAAAGACGACGGCCCGGTCGCGGGCAAAGTTCAAGGCGTCGACCTCGCCAGGCGCCCCGACCGCCAGGCACTCGCTGCCCGCGTCACGGCACTCGATGCCGGTCTGGCTTCGGCCCGGTCCAAATATCTGCCGTCTCTCGACCTGAGCGCCGACTACAGCCTCGTCCAGCCGACGCGCCCGGAGCCGGCAGCCGACCAGTTCACGCAGTGGAGCGGAGCCTTGACGCTGTCGGTCCCGCTGTTCGACGGCTTCTCCGCGCGTGGCGCCTACGAAGAGCAGGCGAAGGCGAAGCAAATCGCCGAGCTCGACCTGGCGGCGAAGGATCGCGCCTTGCGCGCCGAGCTCGACCAGGTCCAGGCCGGGTTCGCCGCCGCACTCAAGAGCGCCAAGGCCCGCGAGGTCGCCCTCAAATCGGCCAAGACGCTCTATGAGCACAGCTTGAAGGGCTTCCGGTCCGGCGTGTTGAGCGCCAACGATCTGATCCTCGACCAGGGCCGGGTCTTCGACACGGAGCTCAATGCCCTCAAGGGCTGGTCCACCGTGCATCGCTACCTGGCGAGGCTCTGCCGGGTGTCCGGCCGGGCTCTGGCGGAGTGTGCTCAATAAGGAATGGCGCTGAGCTCGACGCCGCTGGTGTTGTACCACCGACAGTGGAGCCAGTAGCGAACCTGCTCCTGATCCGCGGCGTAGATCTGCGCAGGGCTCGGCAGCGTCGTCTGGTCGTCTGGGAGCCAGGTCAAGTCATGAGCGCCGAGGGAGCGGTGGAACGTCAGCCGTGCTTCTTTGTGGCTCCCTGACGCTGCGGCATCCGAGTCCTTGTAGAGGAGCTGCACTTCGAGTGCGTGGCAGTCCTCCATCTTGCCGACCGGCAGCGCGAGCGGACCCTTATGGTCGAGCTCGACGTCTTCCAGGCTGTAGCGTTTGCTGACCGGGGCGCCGGGGATGAACTTCAGGAAGGTGTTCACCGTCTTCATCTGGAAGCTGTGCGACGCGACGTCTTGCGGAAGCGCCATCGGCCGGTAGGTTCCGTCGGCGTTTTGCAGCGGAACCGCCGTCGCCACCGATGCTGCCGGCGCCAAGGTGTAGCGGGGCTCGCAGACGGCGTAGTTCGGGGAATAAAGTACGATGTCGTTGTCATGGAGACGGTTGTCGTTCTCCTGCGCGCATTCCCAGGTGATCCAGCGCGGATCCTCGACCCCCTGCACCGGCTCCAAACGTAGGGTAGGGTTGACGTGGATGCCGGCGAAGTCACAGAGACGGATCCCTGTGCCGTACGCGAATGACGGTGTGACGTCGGCGCAGTTGTCCGCCCATTTTTTGGCCTCTACGGGGTACTTCGCGGCATCAGGTGGCAGATTCGACGCAAGCAGCTCTTTGGTTGCCGCGTCGGTCGCGGTGATTTCGAAGGTCAAGGCGCTCGCGGCGGGAAACGACTGGTCCGCCACGTCGTGCACCAACCGGGAGAGGTCCACTTCGTCTCCCTGAGCGCGAAGCTCGCTTGCCACGGTGAAACGATACGTCCAGAGGGCGCTGCGTTCGCCGAGCATCGTCGTCAATTCCGTCGCGTCGAAATGCACGGAGGAACCGGTCGATTCCGGCTCGTCCGCCGCGCCGCCGTTGCTCTTGCCTTTGCCCAAAAGTCCGCAGCCCGCCAAGGCGAGCGTCGCGAGGATCACGAGAGGTAATTTCATATATGTCCTTCCATCGTTGAGAAACGGCCCGACCACCGGACCTTGACGAAAGGCTAGCGCTCCCAACAAGCACGGGATTGACCGCGTTTGTCGAGAGCCTGAAATTCCGGACCTCAGTGGGACGTGCGGGCAAGCTCGTTGGCTGTTTTGTAAGCAGATGCAAGGTCGGGCAAAGTCAGAATCTCCGGCACGATCTGCAGGTAGCGGACGATGCCTTTGCCGTCGACGACGAGCACCGCGCGGCTGAGCAGGCCGTTCCGCTCCAAAATCAGGCCGGTCGCCGCGCCGAAGCTCCGGTCGCGGTAGTCCGAGAGGTAAGTGACGTTCTCGAGCTTTGCTTCCTCGACGAAGCGGCGCTGCGCGTACGGCAGGTCCATGCTGACCGTGATGCGCTCGACTTTGACGTCGAGATCCAAGGTCTCGCTGAGCTGGTGGGTCTGCACGTCGCACACCGGTGTGTCGAGGGAAGGGACGACGCTGATCAGCCGCACTTTACCGTCGGCGGCTAGGGCGAAGGGCTTCATCTTGAGGTCGGTCAGCGTCAGGGTGGGTAGGGACGCGCCGACTTTGAGCGCGCTGGCGGGACCGAGCCGGGTGGGCTCTCCGAGCCAAGTGATGGAGGATCCGGGTTGGACGGTGCTGCGTTCGACTTTGAAGGAATCTTTGGTCGCGCAAGCGGCGGTGAGCGCCAGAGGAAGGATGGCGAGGGCTTTAGGCGTAAGCATGAGTGGGTCTCCTGGTGAATTGATCGATGAACGTTGGTGTGGACAGAACCCGGGCAAATTCCCGGTTCAAGCTCGCCAGCGCTACCTGATGTACGAGCTCGGCGGGGATCCGGTTACAGGCAAGGTCGAAGCGGTCGTGCGTCGCCGTCGCGTCGTGCAGGACCGTGACGTCGAAGCCGAGGTTGGCGGCCATGCGGGCGGACGTCGATACGCAGTGGTCCGACGTCAGTCCGACGAGCACCAGCTGGCGGACGCCGGCCGCTTTCAGGTCGGCCTCGAGCGAGGTGCCGATGAAGGCACTGTTTACGTGCTTCTGATAGATTCTCTCGCCGGGACGGGGCGCGGCATACGGAGCGAACTCGACGCCTCCCTGTCCCGGCCGCAGTGGGCTGGCGGCGCCCCTGGACAGGTGTTGGACGTGCCAGACGGGAATCCCCGCGGCGCGTGCCGCGGCCAGCGCCTCGGCGACGCGGGCCTCGAAATCGGGGTTGTTGCGCGGCCCCCAGCTAGGGTCGCCGAAGCCTCGTTGAACGTCGATCGGGATCAGGACGGGAATCATCGCGGCGGTCCTCCTTGCGTTGTTCACCTCGCCCCTGATATGGGAAAGCAAGCCGCCGGCGCCACGGCAAAGCCGGCAAGGAGCCTTGCGCCGCATGCAAAGTCACGAGCAACAGCTGAGATTTCCTCTGACTTCCGAGCAATGCGAGCTGCTGCTGGAGTTCGAGGGCGCGCGCACTCTCCAGGATCTCGCCGGCCGGATCCGGCGGGACGTCTCGGTCGTTTCCCGCCAGCTGTCCGTACTAGCACAGAAGGCGGCGGTCATCGAGAAGCAGGAAGGGCGTTGGCGCATCACGGCGTTCGGCCGCCAGATCAACAATCTGACGCGCGCCACCGTCTCCGCGCAAAAACGCATTTTGGATCAGCAGACGTCGCTCCGCTTTTCTTCGGTCCGGATGCCGTCGTCGGATCAGGAAACGGCGCTGCTGGTCGTCGGCGTGCAGAAAGGCTTCGACGATCCTGTGTGGGGTGCGCGCAACAACCCCGGTGCCGAGGACAGGATTGCGCTGCTGATCTCGGCTTGGAGGAAAGCCGCCCGCCCGGTGATTTTCTGCCGGCACCTTTCTCTCGAACCGGCGTCGCCTCTCAAATTGGGCTCGCAGGGCACCGACTTCAAGAGCGGAGCAAAGCCGGAGCCCGGCGAGCTGGTCATCGACAAGAGCACCAACTCGGCCTTCGTCGGCACCAAGCTGGAAGCGGAGCTGAAATCCCGCGGCATCAAAGCGGCGGTCGTCGTCGGCTTCACGACCAACCATTGCGTCGACGCGACGATCCGCGTCGGTGCCGATCTTGGTTTCACGATGTACGCCGTTTCGGATGCCGTCGTCTCGTTTGACCGGGTTTCGTGGGACGGTCGTCTCGTCAAGGCGGAGGCCCTCCAGTTGGCGACGTTGACGTCGCTGAACCAGGAGTTTGCGACCGTGATCGACAGCGACGCGCTGCTGAAATCGCTGGAGCGCGAAGGGCTCGAGGCATGACCATCCGACTGGCGACCGCAGCCGACGCCGCGGAGATCGCCGGGATCTACGCCCCGTTCGTCACCGGTACGGCGATCTCCTTCGAGTCCGAGCCACCGGACGCCGCCGAGATGCGTCGTCGGATCGAAGACACCCTCGCTTATGCGCCTTGGCTCGTCTTCGAGGAAGCGGGACGGATTCTCGGCTACGCCTATGCGTGTCAGCATCGTTCCCGTGCCGCCTACCGCTGGTCGATCGACGTCTCCGTCTACGTCCGCCCCGAGGCGCACCGGCGCGGCATCGCGCGTCGGCTCTACGAAAGACTCTTCGCCGCGTCGGTGAAGCTCGGGTACGTGACCGCGTTCGCCGGCATCACCTTGCCGAACGCCGCGAGCGTCGGGTTTCATCAAAGCCTGGGCTTCACGCCCGTCGGGACCTACCGCAACGTCGGCTACAAGTTCGGGGC
>JAYVBB010000611.1:0-5370 GCA_043750715.1 Pseudomonadota bacterium
GTCAAAGGTACGAGTTCACGAGCTGGCGAAAGAGCTGAACGTTGAGTCGAAGTTGCTCTTGTCCAAACTGAAGGGCGCCGGCGCCAAAGTATTGAGTCACCAAAGCACCCTGACCGACCTACAGGTCTCGGAGCTGAAGAACGCATTCGGCGTGGGCGGACCGGCTCCGGCCGCTGCCGCTCCCACCGCTTCGTCGACGCGGGTCGTCATCCGTCGGCGGGCCGCCGCCGCCGAGGAAGCGCCGCAAGAGGCGGCTCCCGCTCCCGCGGCTCCCGTCGAAGAGCCGGAAGCTCCGGAAGAGGAAGTCGAAGCGCAGCCCGAGCCGGTGGTGCACGCCCCTCCCGTGACCGCCAAGGCCGTTCCGGCCGCTCCCGTGGTTCGCGCCGCGCCGGAGCCCGTCGCGCAGCCCGAGGCCCCGCAGGTCGCAGCCGTCGCCGCGGCAGCCGTCACGCCAACCGAGGCACCGCAGGCCCCGCAGGCCCCGCAGGCCCCGGTCGCCAGGGCGCCGCTCCCGAAAGCTCCGACATCGACCGCCCCCGCCGGGAGAGCGCCGGCGGAAGTTCACGCACCTCTATCCGCCGCCGCCGGCCAGGCGCGTCGCCGCGAAATGGGTGGCGCGACGATCGTCCGCAAGGCGACGAGAGAAGAAGTCGAGAACCTCGAAAGCAATCTGAAGAAGCGCCACACCGGCCGGAAGGAAGACCACCGCGGTACCCGCGTCACGGGACTCGGACTCCTTTCCAACCGCGTCAGCGTCGACCGGGAAGCCCCCGGCGCGCAGACTGCCGCCGCGCAAGCCGCGCTGCAGCAGACGGAAGAAGGCTGGGGCAACCGCCGCGGCGGCGTCGCCGCCCCGACCCTCAAAGACAAGAAGCAGCAGGAAGAGGAAGAGGCAGCCAAGCGCCGCGCCGCCCAGAAAGCCCGCCGCGCCGGTACGGGCGTGACCATGCGCGCCCTCCTCGAGCAGGCCGTCGACGTGACCGCCGGCGAAGAAGATCTGACGCAGAAGGAACATCACGGACGCACGGTCTACACGCCTTCGGCTCCGCGCAACAAACGCGACATCAAACGTCGTAAGGACCTGAAGAAAACGCAACTCACGACTCCGCGCGCGGCGTACCGCGTCGTCGAAATGGGCGAAGAGATCACGATCGGCGAACTCGGCAAGCAAATGGCCGTGAAGAGCGCCGAGCTGATCAAGAAGCTGATGGCGCAGGGCATCATGGCGACGATCAACCAAGGCATCGACGTCGACACGGCGACCCTGCTCGCCGCGGAATTCGGCTTCGAAATCAGCAGCAAGGTCGAGACGGTCGACGACATTCTCAGCCGCTCGGTCGATACCGAGACGTACGAGGTCGAGCATCGTCCTCCGATCGTCACGGTCATGGGCCACGTCGACCACGGCAAGACGTCGATCCTCGACGCCATCCGCTCGGCCAACGTCGCCGCCGGCGAGGCCGGGGGCATCACTCAGCACATCGGCGCCTACACGGTCGTCCACAACGGCAAGCCCCTCACGTTCCTCGACACCCCGGGTCACGCCGCCTTCTCCTCGATGCGGGCTCGCGGCGCGAAAGTCACCGACATCGTCGTCCTGGTCGTCGCGGCTGACGACGGCGTCATGCCGCAAACGATCGAAGCCATCTCGCACGCGAAAGCGGCGAACGTGCCGATCATCGTTGCGATGAACAAGATCGACAAACACAACATCAACGTCGACCGCGTGTACACCGAGCTCACCGAGCACGGCATCCAGGCGGAAGAGTGGGGCGGCGAAATCCAGTTCATCAAGACGTCGGCGATCAAACGCACCGGCATCAACGAACTGCTGGAAGCCATCCTCCTTCAAGCCGAAGTCCTGGATCTCAAGACGTCCACCGAAGGCTCGGCCGAAGGTACCGTCATCGAGGCCCACCTCGACAAGGGCCGTGGTCCCGTCGCGACCGTCGTCGTGCAAAAAGGCACGCTGCGTCCGGGTGGCTTCATCGTCGCCGGTAGCGTCGTCGGCCGTGTCCGCGCCATGATCGACGACAAAGGCAAAGAAGTTGCCTCTGCCGGTCCTTCGGATCCCGTCGAGATCATCGGTCTTTCCGGTGTCCCGAGGGCGGGCGACATGTTCAACGCCGTCGAAGGCGAGAAGCAAGCCCGCGAGATCGCCGACTGGCGCATCGAGCAGGCGAGAAAAGCCGCGGGAACCAAATCCTCCGCTCAGAGTCTCCAGGACCTGCTCTCCAAGGTGTCGAACGCCGACATCCCGGAAGTGCCGATCATCCTCAAGGGCGACACGCAGGGTTCGGTCGAAGCCATCTCGGAGTCGATCAACAAGACGTCGACCGACCGGGTCAAAAACAAGATCGTCCACGCCGCCGTCGGCGGGATCAGCGAATCGGACATCACGCTCGCCGCCGCTTCCGGCGCGATCATCATCGGGTTCAACGTCCGGGCCTCCCGTGGCCTCGACGAGAAAGCCGACAAAGACGGCGTGGTGATCAAGTACTTCAGCATCATTTACGAGATCGTCGACGCGATCAAAGCGCTCATGGTCGGCAAACTCCCGCCGATCGTCAGCGAGCTCGTCCTCGGCCACGCGGAAGTCCGCAAACCAATCAGCGTCCCGAAAATCGGCATGATCGGCGGCTCGGCGGTCCTCGACGGCAAGATCACGCGGGCTTCGCTCTGCCGCCTGATCCGCAACGACGTCGTGATCTACACCGGCAAGCTCGGCTCGCTCCGCCGCTTCAAGGACGACGTCAAAGAAGTCGTCCAAGGCTACGAGTGCGGTATCGGCATCGACGGCTACAACGATCTGAAAGAAGGCGACGTCATCGAGGCCTTCGTCCTCGAAGAAACGGCCGCGACTCTCTAAGGAATTGTCATGGGTTTGAGACAAGAAAGAATGGCGGACGAGATTCGGGACGTGGTCGCCGCGTGTTTGACCGGCGGTCAAATGAGCGACCCCCGTCTGGATCTCGTCACGGTCACAGCGGTGAAGATCACTTCGGACCTTCAGATGGCGTCGGTTTACTTCCGCCTGATGGGCCCGAACGTGACCAAGGAACAGGCGAAAAAGGGCCTCGAGCACGCCGCCGGATTCCTCCGTCGCCGGGTCGCGGAGCGCATCGACATGCGCCGGGTCCCGACGCTCCGGTTCTTCTTCGACGAAAGCATCGAGCGCGGTTCCCGCATCGAATACCTATTGGCCAACCTCAACTCGAACTGATTGCAAATGCCCAATCCTTCCTCTTTCAGTGGCCTTAGTGGCCTATTGCCCGTGAACAAACCCGCGGGCATCGTCTCGAAGGACGTCTCGCGCTGGCTGCTCAAACGCCTCGGCAAGGTCAAGCTCGGCCACGTCGGGACGCTCGACCCCGCCGCGTCCGGAGTCCTGCCGGTGCTCTTCGGACGCGCCACGCGCCTCCAGGACTACCTTCTGGACCTGCCGAAGACTTATGAGTTCGACATCACCTTCGGGTCCGAGACGGACACCTTGGACCGGGAAGGCGTCGTCACCAAGCAAGGCCCGTGGGAACACGTCACGGCTGACCAGTTGCAAGAAGCCGCCATCAATTTCATTGGCGAATTCGAGCAGACTCCGCCGATTTATTCGGCGGTGAAATATAAGGGCAAGCCGCTCTACGATTACGCCCGCGGTCCGCAAGGCGCAGCGGACGCCGTTCCCCTGGAAGACCTGAAACGTCGCGTCCGGGTCACCAACTTCGACCTCCTTTCCTACGGCAAGGGCGTCGGCAGCTTTCGGATGACGTGCTCGAAAGGCACCTACGTTCGCGTGCTGGTCAAAGACGTCGCCGAAAAAGTCGGCAGCTGCGGCACGCTGACCCGGCTCGTCCGGACGCATTCGTCGGGCCTCGACATCTCACGCTCATTTGGCCTGGAAGAGATCGAGCAAAGGCTCGACGACTTCGCCTCGATGGTCGTCCCGATGGAGCAGGTCGACATCGGCATGGCGCGCTGGAAGAGTCCGTCGCCGGCCGTCACCGCCCGCCTCCGTTCCGGCCAGCAGGTCGCCCTCGAGGAGCACGATTTCTTCACCGGCCTCGAGCCGGGCGAAGAACAAACGCCTCTGGCAGGATGGGCGAAACCAGTGGTACTTCTTAGCGAGCACGTACAAGCTTTCGGTATCGGCAGCATCCGGCGCCAGGACTCGGGCCGGGTCAATATTCTGATGAAGAGGGGTCTCTAATGAGCAGCGGTAAAGCCGACTATTTCTTCACGTCCGAATCGGTGAGCGAAGGCCACCCGGACAAAATCAGTGACCAGATCAGCGACGCAATCCTCGACGCGCTGCTGGCCCAGGACAAATACTCGCGCGTCGCGTGCGAAACCCTCGTCAAGACCGGCCTGGTCGTCATCGCCGGTGAGATCACCACGAAAGCCTCCGTCGACTACGCGAAAATCGCACGCGAGACCATCGCCGAGATCGGTTACAACGACGGCGAGCTCGGCTTCGACGCGAAGAGCTGCGGCGTCATCATCGCCATCGAACAGCAGTCCCCCGACATTTCCATGGGCGTCGACACGACCGGCGGCAAAGAGCAGGGCGCCGGCGACCAAGGCATGATGTTCGGCTTCGCCTGCGACGAAACCAAAGAGTACATGCCGGCGACCATCAGCTATTCGCACAAGCTCCTCAAGAAGCTGTCCGACCTCCGCCGTTCGAAGGCCGTGCCCTTCCTTCGTCCCGACGCCAAGAGCCAGGTCACCGTCGAATACAAAGACGGCGTGCTCAGCCGCGTCGACACCGTCGTCATCTCGACCCAGCACGCTTCGGACGTCTCGCACAAAGAGCTCGAGACCTACGTCATCGAAGAGTGCGTGAAGAAGGTCATCCCCAAAGAGCTGCTCCAGAACACCAAATACCTGATCAACCCGACCGGCCGCTTCGTCATCGGCGGCCCGCAAGGGGACTGCGGCCTCACCGGCCGGAAGATCATCGTCGACACCTACGGCGGCCACGGCGCCCACGGCGGCGGCGCCTTCTCGGGTAAAGACCCGTCGAAAGTCGACCGTTCGGCGGCCTACATGGGCCGTTACATCGCAAAGAACCTGGTCGCCGCCGGCCTGGCGAAGAAATGCCTCGTCCAGCTCGCCTACGCCATCGGCGTCGCCGAGCCCGTCTCCGTCTTCGTCGAGACGTACGGCACGTCGAATCTCACAGTGAAAGAGCTGGAAAAGAAAGTGCGCAGCAACTTCCGGCTGAAGCCGCATGAGATCGTCGAGACCTTCGACCTGCTCCGCCCGATCTACAAGAAGACGGCGTCGTACGGTCACTTCGGTCGCGACGAGTTCCCCTGGGAGAAGCTCGACAAGGTCAGCGCGCTCAAGGGTTAAAGCAAGCCAAAACCTAAA
>JAYVBB010000612.1:0-5533 GCA_043750715.1 Pseudomonadota bacterium
CCTCTCGCGCCAGGAAGGCGAGCAGCTTTGCCTTCATTTCCTCGAGCTTCAGCAGATTCCCGCTGGCGAGGTCGTGGAGATTCTTCGGGTCGGCGCGGCGGTCATAAAGCTCGTACTCGACGCCGCTGGCCGTCGGCATGTAAATAATCTTCCAGTCGCCGTCGATCAGCATGCGGTGCTTGGCCGCGACGATCATCCGCTCGTAGAGGGGATTGAGGACGATTTCGCCGGAATAACCCTGATCGAAACTGAGCAGGCCGGTGATGCCGGGGTAATCGAGGCGCTTTTGCTGGAAGAAGCCAGGGCCACCGCGGGAAAACCAGATTTCCGTTTCGGAGAACGCCGGGACTTGGTGCGCCGGGGCGCCGAGAATCGCCGGCATCCAGTCGACGCCGTCGCCGACGGCGCGCGGCAGTCCCATCGCACCGAGGACGGTCGAGCCGAGGTCGATCGAGCGCGTGGTGAAAGCAGGCCGCCTCACTGCAGGAGCCCGCCCAGCGGGAAGCTTCAACACGAACGGCACCTTCAGCACGTTTTCGCCGCGGAGATGCTCGCCGTGTCCTTGCAGGAGGCCGTTCTCGTAAAGATCCTCGCCGTGGTCGGCCGTCACCACGATCAGCGTCTGGTCCCATTGCCCGGTGGCTTTCAGGTGGGCAAAGAGGCGGCCGAGCTCGTCGTCGACCGACCGCACGGCGCCGTCGTACAGCGCCTTCGCCTGCTGCTTGTCGGCATCCGTCGGTCCCTGGTCGGCACCCGCCTCGGGATTTTTTTGGAAGCGGAACGGGCCGTCGTAAGACTTGTCCGCGAACAGCGCGTAGTAGGGGTACGGCGCCGCGTAAGGAAAGTGCGCCGTCGAGAAAAAAACGGTCATGGCCCACGGCTCGCCGGTCCGCGCCGCGATGCGTCGCTCGGTGACGTCTCCGAGATGCTCCGGATCGCCGAAGGCGGGACTTTTCTTCAACGCTGGAAAGAACGGCCGAAAGGGGCCCGTCACCATCAGCGGCAGGAACGCCGGAAAGCTCTGGTCGACGCTCAGCCGGATCATCGTCATCAGCGTCAGCTTGGGGGCGAACACTTTGTCGAAGCCGGCGCTGAAGCGGGGAAAGATGTCGCCGGCGAAATCCGAGATCGCTTCCGTCCGGTAGCCTTGCTCGTCGAGAGCGGTGATGAGGCCCGTGAACCTTTTCTCTCTCTCGCCGAAGCTCGGGAACATGTGCCGGATGCCGTTCTTCGCCGCGAAGGTGCCGGTCAGCATCTCGATCCACGAGGGGAACGTCCGCGGCACGCCGATGTAGTGGTCTTCGAAGGAGACGGTCTGCGGGTCCTCGAGCAGGGCTCTGAGATGCGGCGTGACGGCCGCGGCGGCCAGGCGGTCCGAGCGCAGCGAATCGACCCCGATCAGCAGGAGATTCGGCCGCGCGGCATTCGTCGACGTCGGCGCCTTGGCGGCGCCCGTCGGGGCGTCGGTCGGCGCGCTCCCGGATACGGCGAAGCGGAACACGGCCTTCTTCGCCGCTTCTGGAAGGAAGCCTTCGAACAACGCCGGATAGGTGATCGCCGCGCCCCACCACCACACGGCGTAAAGCAGCAAAGGCAGCACCGGAAACACCGCCGGCTTCACCCGGCGAGGCAACAGGCCGGCGATTTTGCCGAAGACCAGGCCGGCCACGAGCCAAAAGCCCAGCGCCAGGAGGCCGACGCGGCCGACTTCGGCGGCCGCCGACCACGGATAGAATCCGAGAATGCCGGCGGCGACGGAGGACACGTCCTTACCGAGAAAACTCGCTCGTTGCGCCGCGGCAAAGGGAATCACCCCTAGAGCCAAAGTGACACCAAGCGAGAACAGCAATGATCTCGGCAAAAGCCCCCGGGGAAAGAACCTCATGGGGCGGCATCATATCAACTGGCCAGGCAGAAGACCAAGGCTTTGAACGCGTCCTGGGACACCTCTTCCTTCACCAAGCGATGCTTGATGAAGTCGAGTCCTTCGTAGCGCGTGCGTTTGGTTTGATAGGAGCGCGTCGACGTCAGAGCGTCGAAGATGTCGGCCAGGGTCGCGATCTGGACTTCAGGCAGAAGGCTGCCCTTGTCTAGGCCGTGCGGGTAGCCGGCGCCGTTCAATTTCTCATGGTGATGGAGGATGATCTCGCGCGGCACGTGCGACAGGATGGTGTCTTCGACCTTTTCGAAGCCCATCGTCGGGTGGCTTTTCATCAGCTTCCACTCGGCTTCGGTCAGAGCGCCGCTCTTGTTCAACACGGTCAGCGGCACGTCCTTCTTGCCGACGTCGTGAAAAATGCCGCCGAGAGCGATCGAACGCAGCTGCGCGTGGTCGGTCAGACCCATGCCGATGGCAATCGCGACCGCGTACGCTGCGACGCGGACACTGTGATAATAGGTGTAGTAGTCGTGGTCGGCGAGCTGGGCCAGGTACTTCACGCAGCCCTTGTCTTCCGCGATGCAATCGACGATCGAGCGCGAGATGTTCTTCGCCTTGTCGACGCAGGCTTCCGTCAGGTTGCCTTCGTAGAGGCACTGGGTGAACTTGGCGCCGATCTGCTCGATGGATTGAATACGCTCGGCCGGGGCCAGGCTCTTCTCGATCTCCGGGAGCTTGGTCAGCACCCGGTACATGTCGGCTTTGGGGAGGTCGGTGGCGCGAATGAAGAACTTCTCGTGGCCGGCTTTCAAGAGCTCGGTGAGCTCGGTCCGGTTCCAACGGTAGCCGCTGCCGCTATAGAGGATGAAGTGCCGCTCGAGGGCTAGGAACAGATCGAAGTCCGTCACCGAATTGTCGACGAGCTGATCGACCTTGTAGAAGGTGAAATCCTGGGCCGGCTTTTGACCGAATTGATGGTCCACGACGGAAAGTCCTCCAGTTGCCTTAGGACTTCCATCGGAGCTTAGGGTGAAAGCTTGAACCCTTTAACTTTCACGAGGAAAATTAGAGGGTTAAGTTTTGAAACTTCTGGATTCCCAGCGGCTTGCTCTGCGCGCCCGGGAATGACAGGGGATTTGTCATTCCCAGCGGAGCGTAGCGACGCGCTGGGAATCTAGGATCTATTTAAGGTACTTGGCCGAGGCGAATTCGCCTTCGCCGAGCTTGCACCAGCCCTTGGAGCAGCCAGCGGTCGTGACCTTCTCGCCTTTTTTCAAGACGCGAACGACGCCGTTCTTCATGCCGGCGCCGGACCGCACGTTCAGCGCGCCAGCCGTGACGGTCATGTCGCCGCCGCCCGTTCCGACTTCTTTGACTTCCGCGACAGGGGACGTCGACTTCTCGACGGGAGCCGGCTCCTCGGCCGGGGTGGCGGCGCCTTCGCCCGCAGGCTTCTCGGCGGTCGCGGCGGTGTCGCCCGGCGAGTCGGGGATTTTCGCTTCCTCGGTCGGTTTCACCGGCTCTTCGGCGGCTTTGTCGTCACCGGAGCAGGACCACGAGAGCATCAGCATGAGGACGGCACAAAGGCGAAGAATCATCGGATCGACCTCCTAAAAGGGATCTTTAGTGGCAACGCAAGATCAAGAACTTGTACCCTAGCATATTGAATGCTTAGGACCCGGTCAATAGGGGAGCCGCTTCGCCTTGAGCTTGTCGTCTCGTGAATTGGACGCTTTTTTCGCCGTAGCGCGGACGCTGAACTTCTCGCGCGCCGCGAAAGAGCTGCACATCACTCAGTCGGCGCTGACCCAACGGGTGCAGGGGCTGGAGGACTCCCTCGGCCTGACGCTCTTCGTCCGGAACCCGCGCGGAGTCGCCCCGACGCCGGCAGGCGAGCGCCTGCTCCGCTACTGCCAGGCCCGCTCGGGGCTCGAAGCCGAGCTCGTCTCGGACCTGACCGGGGACAAGGAGCACGGGCTAGGCGGGTCGCTGCGACTCGCCGCTTACTCTACCGTGCTCCGCTCCGTCGTCATTCCGTCGCTGGCACCCGTTCTCCGGGCCAACCCTCGCCTTCAGCCGTATTTCCTCGAAGTCGAGCTCCGGGACCTGCCCGACCGCCTGCTCCACGGCGCCGTCGATTTCATCGTGATCGACCGACCGCTGCAGCGGAGCGACCTCGAGACGGTGAAGCTCGGCGAAGAGGAGAACGTCCTGGTCACCAGCGCCCAGTACGATCCTCCGGCGGACCTTTACCTCGATCACGACACCGACGACCAGACCACCGTCGAGTTTTTCGCGGCGCAGAGCCGAGCGGCCCCCGCCATCCGGCGCGGCTACTACGACGACGTCTACGGCATCGTCGAGGGCGTCGCCATGGGCCTCGGTCGCGCCGTCATTCCCCGCCACATCGCCGAGGCGGAAAAGCGCCTGGAAATCGTCAAAGGCTTTCAACCGGTGAAAGTCCCGGTGCATCTCCAGTACTTCAAGCAGCCGTTTTACACGCAGCTGCACGACACCGTCGTCGAGTCGTTGACCAAACGCGCGGGCAAGGCTCTTGGTTAAAGACGACGGCTCATCCAGGCATCGAACACGATGATGCCGAGGATCACCACGTTTGCCAGCCACGCGGCAAGGAAGGGGTGCAGGTCACCCCTGAGACCCAGCGCCCGCCCGGCGCTCATGACGAACCAGTAGGAAATCCCGATGCAGAAGGCGAGCAGGATCCCGACGGCGGTCTCCGTCGTCCGCTCGGACTTGTAGCCGAATTTCAGGCCGATCAGACTGACGACGAACGCGGCGAAGGGGTAGGCGAGCTTGCCTTGCAGCTCGACCTTGAAGGGGACGGTGTCGGCGCCGGACTGGTCGCCACGGTCGACCAGCTCGTTGAGCTCCGCGAAGCTGAGCTCGTTGGGCTTTCTCCGGTCCTTTTTCAGCTTCTGCGGCTCGACCGGGATGTCGATGTCCTGGACGTCGCGCTGCTCGACCGTGTCGAGCGTGCCGTTGCGTTTGAAGTGGAGGACCTTGATGTCTTTCAGGCGCCAGAATTTCGTGGTCGGATCGTAGACCGCCGCTTCCGCTTCCACCGACTGGATGGGCCGGAAATTCGGCCGCACCTCGACGACGCGCACCTTGGTCATCGTCTGCGAGATCGGGTCGTAGTCTTGGAAGTTGATCAGGTTCTGGCCGTTGCGCAGCCATTTCGCTCCGCTGGCCATCTGGTCGTCCTTCTCGCCTTCGATCTGGACCTGCTGGACGTAGTGGACTCTCTGCGCGAAGCGCGGCACCACGACTTCGCCGAGCAGCAGCGAAGTCGCGCTGAGGAGCAGCCCGCCCATCGCCAGCGGCAAGCCGATGCGGATCGCGCCCATGCCGGCGGCGCGCATCGCCGTGATCTCGTTGGTCCGGCTGAGCAGGATCATCGCGATCACCGATGCCAGCAGGCTGGCGATCGGGAGCGCCTGCATCACCTGGCCGGGGATCTGAAAGGCGTAGAACCGGATGATGTTCTGGGTCGACGGGTTGTATTCGGCGAAGTACTTGGTCGTCTTGTGGATGAAGTCGAACAGGACGAACAGGAAGACCGTGAGCACGATCGTTCCGATCACGTACTTCAGGTAGTCCTTCAAGATGTAAAAAAAGATCGTCACGCGGTCA
>JAYVBB010000613.1:0-10038 GCA_043750715.1 Pseudomonadota bacterium
CTCCTGACCCCCGCCGGGAAGCATAAAGTAAGGACCAAGGTCGTCGTGCATTGCTAGAAGCAGCACGGCGCCTTGGTCCAGGATGATCGCTTTGGTCGAAACGCGAACCGGCATGAGCCCGTCGCTTACTTCTTGAAGAAGGCTTTCAGGCCGGCCTGGTTCGGCTTCATCGTCTTGTCGCCTTTTTTCCAGTTGGCGGGGCAGACTTCGCCGTGCTCTTCGTGGAATTGCAGCGCTTCGACGAGGCGGAGGTATTCGTCGATGTTACGGCCGAGCGGCAGGTCGTTGACCGTCTGGTGACGGACCTTGCCGGTCTTGTCGATCAGGAACGTGCCGCGCAGCGCGATGCCGGCGTCCGGAATCAGGACGTCGTAGTCGCGGGCGATCGTCTTATTCAGGTCGGCGATGATCGGGTACTTGCAGCCTTCGATGCCGCCGTTGTCGCGCGTCGTGTTCAGCCACGCCAGGTGCGAGTTGGCCGAGTCGACCGAGCAGCCGAGCACTTCCGTGTTCAGCTTCTTGAAAGCGTCCGCTTTGTCCTGGAACGCGTGGAGCTCCGTCGGGCAGACGAAGGTGAAGTCGAGCGGGTAGAAGAAGAGCACGACGTATTTGCCGCGATAATCCGCGAGGCTGACTTGTTTGAAATCGCCGTTGACGACGGCGGTGGCTTTGAAATCCGGGGCTTGCTTGCCTACCAAAACGGCCATGGGTCTCTCCCTCGTAGTTTGGAGTAAGAGGAGACCACAAGGCCCGGCAGGCTGTCAACGCTCCCCGAAACACCCAGGAATCTTTAAAATCCGGGGCTTTAGAAGCTTAAACCAAGTGCCAGCGACGGCAGATAAAGTTTGAATTCGCGCTCGAGCTTCCGCAATTGGTCCTTCTGGCTCTTCCCGACGGTGCGGCCATCCCTGTCGGCGTGCACTTTGCCCTCGCGGCTGAATGCTGCCTGATAGATTTGCACCCACCGGACGCCGAGCGTGAAGTCGCCGTATTGCCACTGATTGCCGAGCGCGAACGTCCCGCCCGCCGTCTGCGCGGAGTAGGTGTACCCGTAGTCACGGTCGTAGCGCCAGGCGCCGTTGTCGTACGCCGTCATGTGATAGATGCTGCGTTGAGCCATGCCGCCCGCTTCGACGAAGAAGCTGTTGGCGACGAACTTCTGAAGAGTGACGCTGGCGGAGTTCTCGACGTGGCTGCAGCGTTCCTCGAGGCAGGATTTGCCGCCGCGCAGCGTGACGCGGGCGATCAGGTCGGAGTCGAGGTACGTCCCGGCCGCCATCCCTTGCGTGAAGCCCGCGCTGACCGTGCCGAGCTAGAGCGTCAGGGGCTGCGCGTCGAGCGTGTAGGTTTTGTCCTTCCGCTCTTCCGAGCTCGGAATGCGCGGGGTCTTCGGCCCCTTCCTCGCAAACGCGGCGGTGGAGGTCAAAAACATCAAGGCAACGAGCAGTTTGTTGAAAGCCATGATCTCTCCCTTGGGCGCCCGGCAGGGGCGTCAGGGAAAGAACGAGGCAGCGCCCGGTTTGGCGTCACCCGGGGGCTAGAAGCTCCAACCCAGCCCCAGGGAAGCCAAATACAGCTTGGTCTCGTCCTGCAGGTCGCGAAGCTTTTCCTTCTCCTGGTCGTCCTTTTGGACGCTCTCCGGCGAGTCCTCGTGGATCTTCGCTTCGCGCGAAAAGACCGACTGGAAGGCCGTGACCCAGCGCGCGCCGAGCGTGAAGGCGCCCCACTGCCATTGGTTTCCGATGCCGAACAGCGCGCCCCAGTTCTCGACCGTGTAAGTGAAGTGGTACTTCCGCTTTTCCCCGGCGAACGGATCACGGTCTTCCGGATGGTAGATGTTGCGCTGGATGCCGAGTCCCGGCTCGATGAAGAAGCTGTTCGTCACGAACTTCTGCGCCGTGAACGAGAGCGTCCGTTCGACGTAGGCGCAGCGCCCGCCGTCGCACGACGACCCGCCGCGGGCGGTGACCCGCGCGATCAGATCCGGGCGGACGAAGGTCCCGAAGGATGCGCCCGACGTGGCGCCCGGGCTGATGCTGCCGACGAACAGCGTCACCGGCTGGAGGTCGACGGTGTAGTGCTTGCCTTCGCGCTCTTCGGCGCTGCTCCGGCGCGGCGCCTTGCCTTCCGGCTCCGGCCTGTCGTTCTTTTCCGCGAAAGCGGTCGTCGACGCCAGCAACATGGCCCAAATCAGCGGTTTCATGGCGCTCCCTTCGCGGTTTCTTGCCACGGCTCGGGCCAAAACGTCACGCCCGTCGCCACCGAAGACGAATAGAGAAGTTGTCCGGTCGTCATGTCGTAAAGGTGCGGCTGCATGCCCGAACCCCATTCGGTAACGAGCAGGTATTTGCCCCGCGTCATCAGCTGCAGGACATCCGTCGGCCGGTACGTGAAGCCGGGGATTCTTTGCAGCGCTTCGCCTTCGCTGAACACGGCGACGCCGGTCGCGTGGCGGTCGCCGGTGCGGGTCGCGCGGAACACGATGCCTTTCTTCCAGCCGGCGGGCTTCAGCGAGAACCAGGGCGCGTCGCTCGCATCGGCGTCGATCTTGAGCTTCTCACGCGCCTTGGTGACGACCGAGGATGTCGCCGGGATCTCCGCGAACGTGCCGGTGGCCGCGAGGATCCGCGCGGACTGGCGCTCTTCGAGGCGGGGATCCTTGAGATAGTTGAGATACGAGTTGAGCGCGGTCACGCCCGGCGCGCCTTCGGTGCAGCACCGGCTCGCCTTGGTTTCCGTGACCTGCCAGACGCCGCCCCGGAGCTCCAGGGCGTGCGCCAGGACGTCCTGGCCTTCCGGATAGGGGGAGCTCGGATAGCGTTTGCCCTGGTACTCGATCTCGCTCGGCAGCGCCGCGTTCTGCTCGCCCGTGTCGCCGTCGACCGGATTCTGCGGCACGACGTTGATCTGCTGATTTTCCGTGAACGCCAGAATCCGCTCGTCCTCTCCGAGCGCATAAACCGTCGGCTCGCCCGGCTCGGCGGCGAGCAGGCGCTGCGTCTTCCGGTTGCTTACGTCGACGAGGTAGAGGAGCTCGTCCTGGGACGCGAGCTCGTCGTCGGGAAACCAGACGACCGCCGCGCTGCCGCTCAGGTCCCAGCTGACCTGGACCTTGGAGCAGTCGACCGAGAACTTCGTCACCTGCTTTTCGTCGGCGTCGGACGGTCCCTGCTCGTACCAGGCGCAGCCGCCCGCGTGCGGCTCGAACACCGACAGCCGGAGAGACGAATCCGTGAGGTCGAGCGCCGCCGAGACGACCCAGAGGGCGACCGCCGCGACGCCGACGGCGACGAGGAATAAGCCAATGATAACGAGCGTTCGCGAGCGCATTAGCCGCATTGTACGCGCTTGCCGAAGGTTTGGCGATGCGGTACGAGGGGATACGACTTCTAAGGAGATCATCATGCTGAAGCTCAAGACCCTCGCCGTCACGATCGCGCTCACCGGATTCGTCTGCCAAGGCTGCGACCGGGACAAAGACGACGGGTCCAGCGACGACGTCGACCAGACCGGATGGGAGTTCCACAACACCGCCGACAAAGCAGCCTTCCAGACCCGCCTCGCCGACCTCGAGAAGCTCTCCACGTCGGCCGGCCGCGGAGCCGTCCCCCAGGGGCAGACCCGCGTGCCGTCGCAGACAGGCACGGGCACTTCGACCGAGCCGAAAAACCTCGCGTCGGTCTGGCAGCTCCTCGACCAGTACACGAAAGACGACGGCGAAGGCCAAATCGACGACAACGAAGCGACCCAGCCGGCCGCCCCGGGCTGCGCCCAGCTGACCTCGATCTTCGGCTTCGGCGGCCAGGCCGAGACGCGCGGCACCGGCTTCGCGTTGAGCGACGGCTCCAGCTGCGGCGACGCCGTGAAGGAAATGAAGTCCTACTACTCCCAGTCGCTCGACGCGCTGAAGCAGCAGATCGCCTGGCTGAAGAGCATGGCGCCCGGCACCGAGATCTGCGGCATGCGAGTCGAAGAGCTCCCCGTCGACGCCGGCAAGGCGGCGGTCGGCTACAAGCTGGTCCCGTCCGTCCTGCCTAACGGCATGACGTTCGACCAGCGCCTCTTCGGCGCCGCCAACGACACCGAAGTCGGCTACCTGACCTCGCTCAACGCGGGCTGCGCGGCGGCGACCGGCGACTGCGGCACGGACTTCTCCGTCGTCGGCCTCTCGGAGGCCATCGGCCAGCTCGCCGAGAAGAAGCTGAAACTCCGCAACGAGTTCGCGTTCACGATGGCCTTCGAGGATCCGAAACACGGCGGCATGCAGGACGTCACGACGTCGATGAAGTCGGAATCCGAGATCACCGGTCTGAATGACACCGACCTCCTGAAAGCCAGCGAAGCGACGACCTTCGAGCTCATCGGCGATCCGTCGGAAGCGCCCGGCGCCGGCGCGTACAAAGTCACGATGTCGCTAATCCTCGAAGAGCTCGATGCCGGCCGCCTGCTCGTCACGGGCTCCTTCCTGACGAACGACTCCAACCTGACGCCGCAGACGTTCCGCGTCGAATTCCAGCGCTCGGGCGGCTCCTGCTCCGTCAACACGCGCGTGCCGGAAGACAAGGAGCCGAGCCCCGGCACGCCCGGCATCCCGTTCGACGAAACCAACCTCCAGGGCGCCTGGGTCAGCGACTGCGACGAGGCGAGCCTCGGCAACTTCGGCTTCAAGCACTACTTGGAGTCGACGCAATTCAACACGGGCATGATCGCCCGGACGCTGACGACCTACTCCGACTCCGAATGCTTTCCGGGCAAGGAAGCGGCCACCATCACGCTGACGGGCAAGTACGCCCTGTCGAGCGAGCTGCCGGACAACTCGCGCTACGACGAGATCTCCGAATACGGCCTCGACCTGACGTACGACGCGATGACGGTCGTCCTGAACAGCGACGAGCACGTCGCCCAGTTCAACAACGAGAAGATTTGCAACAAGGCCGACTGGGCGAAAGACACCCCCGCCGTCTTCGCCGTCGGCGAATGCTTCTTCGAAGTCGGCACCGAGCCGCTGCTGAACGACGTCGTGATGAAGAACCCCAGCGAGTTCACGACCGTCCGTCCTTACGCCAATCTGGTCACGCTCGACATGGCGCAGTCGACGTTCTTCTCCGGCCAGACGGATTCCACCCGCTCGCGCATCGCCGGCGGCGCCGTACGCACGCTGAAGCACCAGTAGTCAGTCGGGTTTCGGGTGCCCGTCGACGCGCATCTGAAACAGGAAGTACGGCGGAATGCAGGCACCGGCGCCGGATTCCGTCCGGGCACAGAGGTAGTCGTCCCGGCACGGCGTCTCTTCGTCGCAGGCCCTAAGGCCGGCGGGGCGGACGTTCTCCGCGATGCATTTGGTGAACGGCTTGCCCTGGCCGAGGCAGGTGTTGAACGGCTGCAGCAGCGCGATGGAGCCGCAGCTGGAGTCCTTCACCTTGGCTTCGCAGGTTACGGCGCACATGCCTTCGGGGAAGCCGACCTGATTGACTTCGCAGACGCCGCCGCGGCAGGCGCGTTCCGTGGCGTCGACGATCCTGTCCTTCTTCGCGTCGGCATCGGGCTTCAGGATTCCGAGCTCGCACGGGTCGCCGACTTCACCCAAAGGATCTGGAAAACATTGGCCGACGGTGTCGTCGCCCGCGGCGAGACCGATGGCTTTGCACGTAAGTCCCGCGCCGCAATGCCAATCCTTGAAGGCCGGCGCGCCAAGGCCGCAGTGGGAGCCGTAGCCGCCTTCGCCGGTTGCGGCCCTCTCCGAAAGCGGCCGTGCGTCGACGGGGATTTTGCCCGCATCGAGGGCGTCTAGATAGGCGAGGCGCCTCGGCAGGTCGCGGTTGAAGTGGGGCGAGCCCGTGACGTTGATGGCATTCACCGCAGGTGTGTCGGCCCGGTCGATGCCGAGGAAGTGAAAGCCCGCGACGCTTCTGCCCTGATGGCAGCCGATGCAGCTCAAGTCGTCCAAACGGCGGAGCGTGCCGTCGTCCAGCTCCCCTTGGGTGAACAGCCGCTTGAACGGCCGGTTCGCGAGCCGCGTCAGTCCCCGCGGCGACACGCTCGTGGCGCGCTTCGCGAGGAACTCGTCGGGAATGACGGCGATGCCGCCTTCGACGGCGCGCTGGTGCGCCGGCGTCTTCAGCCAGGTGAGCAATTTGGCTTTCAGCTTCGCGTCGGAGCGGAGCCGGTCGACGTCGATCGTGTTCTCGAGTGGCGCCATGACGAAGGAGCCGGTCTTCTCGTCGTACTCGAAAACGCGCAGCATGTATTCGGCGTGGGCACCGAGATCCGGCCGGATCGTCGACGGCCAGCGCACGCTTTGAAAGTTCACTTCCAGGGACTTCAAGCGCTCGGGAGACAGGGCGGCAGGGCTCAACGGTCCGGATTTTCCGGTCAGCCAGGCGACGCGGTCCTTGCCGAGATGCCGGCGCGCCTCGAGCCAGAGCTTCGCGACGTCGTCGCAATTTTTGCCTGCTTCGCCGCTCTGCTGAAAGCTGACGAGGTTGATCGTGAACGGCAGGCGCGAGGTGACGCGGTGGCCCTTGGACAGCATCGAGTAGCGGAGGCGGTAGATGAAGCGTACCTCGCCGCAGGTGTCGGGGTGGAACGACCGGCGGTCCAGGCGATTGACGATGCCCGCCAGCTCGAAGCGCGCGGCGGGCGAGGCGAGCCAGTGCGCGTCGAAGAGCCGGTGCGACTTTTCCATGCCGGGGCCGAGCAGCTTGTCCTGCCGGGTGAGCTGGTAGAGATCGGCGCCGAGATCGGCGAGCAGGCTCCGGTAGGCGGCGCTGCGGTCTTTGAGCTCGGCGTTGTGTCCGGCCGTCACCGGTTGGCCGATCAGGCGCTCGGCGAGGCTCAGACCTTTTTCCTCGAGCTGGCTCAGGATCTCCGGATCCTGGATGACCAGGGCGGGATCTTCGGCCCGCGCCGTGCCGGCCGCGGCCAGCCATATGATTAGAGCCAATTTCATGAGTAAAGCATATCATGGGCGCGGGGGGTCCTTCATGCCGTCGGCTTTTTTGGCGATCGCGGGCAACATCGGGGTCGGGAAGACGAGCTTCACGGGTCTGCTGGCGCGTGACACGGGGGCGCTTGCGGCCTTCGAGGCCGTGGAAGAGAATCCCTACCTTGCGGATTTCTATCGCGACATGGCGCGCTGGGGGTTTCCCTCGCAGGTCTTCTTCCTGTCGCGCCGGATTCGCCAGCACCACGAGTTGCTGGCGGCGAAGGGCAAGTTCATCATCCAGGACCGGAGCCTTTACGAGGACGCCGAGGTCTTCGCCAGGAACCTTCACCTCTCGGGCAAGCTCACAGGGCGCGACTGGAAGACGTACGACGAGCTTTATCAGGCCGTGAGCCAGATTCTGAAGCCGCCGAATTTGATCGTATACCTCAAGGCGTCGGTGCCGGTGCTCATGGCCCGGATCAAGCAGCGCGGTCGCGAGTACGAAAAGTCCATGTCAGAGGAATATGTGACGCGGCTCAACGTGCTTTATGACGAGTGGGCGACGACCTTCAAAAGGGCTCCGGTGCTGACGATCGACACGGATCAGCTCGACTTCGTCGCGCATCCCGACCACCTGCAGCGCTTGGTCGCGGCGGTCAAAGCCAAGCTGTAGGGACGGCTCAAGGATTCCGCACGCAGTCGAAGGACGTGAAGGTGATGCGAGCGCCGGCTTCGATCATCTCGAAGTCGTCCGGACGCACCGCGTTCAGGTCGTTGGATCCGAGAAGGTCCGCCCACTTCGCGACGCTGTGCGCGTCGGATTGCGCCGTCAACGCGACGTTGCCGCCGTCCGCCAGGATGATTCCGTAGTCCTGCATCGCGCGCGCGACGACGCGGGCGCCGGTCGACGGCAGCGACTCAACCGGGTAGTCGGCTCGAAGTCGCAAGCGCGCGCCATAGGGGACGCCGTCGGCCCCCGCCCAGCCGGCGCAGCCCGCCGGTCCGGTGCCGTGGCTGGCGGGCCGGACGTAAGTCCGGCAGTGAATGCTGGAGTTCGGCAGAATGAAGCGCAGGGCGTGCTTGATCTCGCCTGCCGCGACCTCGTCGGCCGAAAAGAGGAGGGGAGCGATCGGCAATCCTCCGGCGTCGGCGCTCGTGCAGACGTCGCCGCGCAGGTTCTCCGGATAATCGTGGTCGAAAGGCCACAGCGCGACCGAGCCCTCCGAGCGGAAGGTGCCGGCGCCGTCGACGCTGGCCCGAAACGTCTCGAACAGCTGGCGGCGGGTGACGTCGACCGCGAGGTAGTGGTCGTCGCCGCCGTCGTCGTCGTGGCCCAGCGAGCTCTCGAACCCCGCGGTGCCCGTCGCCGGGATGGGAACCTCCGCCGGAAGATCGCTGTCCGGCAGGTAGACGCCGCCGTCGACGAACGGTGCCTGAACGGTCGGCTCGCTCGTGTAGAAGACGTCGATCGCGAAGTCCACCATCATCTTGCCGTTGCCCCAGCCCCGGGCTTGGAACGCCGCGATGGTCGCGTCCGAATCCGTGGCCTTCGCGGCTCCGGTAATTTTCTGGTTGAAAAAGAGGGACGAGGGAAACCAATGCGCGGCCGAGAGCGAGTCGCCGACCGGCACGCCTTCGCTTCCGGAGCCGGTTTCGCTGCCAGAGCCGGTGCCGGTACCGGAACCCGTGCCCGTGCCGGAACCGGTGCCGGAATCCGAATC
Source organism: Pseudomonadota bacterium (assembly GCA_043750715.1). Lineage (GTDB taxonomy): Bacteria > Bdellovibrionota_B > Oligoflexia > Oligoflexales > CAIYRB01 > CAIYRB01. The sequence continues at coordinate 8,647 of JAYVBB010000613.1, forward strand.
ATTCCCTTTTGCGGGACCTGTTTCCGTCCCGTCGGCGTCGGTCGCGCCCGTCCCCGCCTTGTTGCGTTTGCTGTCATGCGCTCCGCCTGGCTGGCAGGCGGTTGCCAAAAGCAATAGTCCGAAGAAAAACGGCAATTGGTTCATGACTCCGCATCGGCTCACCGACCGGTAAACTTGATGGGGGCAAAAAAAGCGGAATCCCCCGCGGCGAACCGGAGGGATTCCTGACGTTTAGGGCGTAGGGTTCCTATTAGCGGCGCGAGAGCAGCTGCTCCGCTTTTTTGAGCTCGACCCGGCGGTTCTTCGCCCAGCTCGCTTCGTCTTGGCCTTTTGAAGCGGGACGGGACTTGCCGAAGCTGACGACGCTCAGGCGTTTGGCGGCGATGCCTTTTTTCACGAGGTAGCTTTTCGCGACTTTGGCGCGGGCGAGACCCAGGCGGTAGTTGTAAGCCTTGGTGCCGCGTTCGTCGGCGTGGCCTTCGAGGCGGAGCTTCATGGACTTGTCGGCCTTGAGATGCTTCGCGGCGGCGTCGAGGGCGAGCTTCGTCTTCTTATCGAGCTTGGTCGAGTTCACGGCGAAGCGGACTTGCGCGTCGTTCTGAACGGAGGCGGCCTTCTCGACGATTTTTTCGGCGGGCTTCTCAGCGGTGTTTGCCGCGACCGTTTCGGCTTTGTCCGCTTCCTGCTGCGCCTCTTTCGCGAACGCGAGCTTCGAGATGCCCGGGTCGGAGTAGAGGGACGAGTTCGGCGGCACGATCATCTCGGGCTTGGCTTCCGATTGGACCGCTGTGCCTTCCGGTTTCTTTTCGTCGTCGAACGTGGCTTCGTCGGGCTGTTCCAGCGAGATGGTCTGCGCCGGCTGCTCGGAGTTGAGAGCATAGAGACCGAGGCCGAGCACGAGCGCGGCGAGCGCGGCGGAGACGAAACCGGGACGGCGCCAGATCGGCGGCTCGTGCATGATCTCTTCGAGCAGCGCCGTATTGATCGTTTGCGACGATTCGTCGGGGAACTCGTTCGGCACTTCGGTGGTTTCGATTTTAGGGGATTCGGTGACCTGGGACTCGGGTAGCGTGGACTCGGGCAGGGTGGACATGGAACCTCCGGTGGTAGAGCGGGAGCAGCAGCAACTTCCACCGGGGATTCTATCATATTTTATGAATGTTAAAGGTGGCGAAACCCCGCGGCACCAACGACGCCACGGCCGTCATCCTGCGCGCATCGCTGCCGAAGCCGCCCGCGAGCGTACCCGTTCCAAACCCACACCAAGTCGCCCATTTATCCCTTTTTGATATGCGTGTGAGTACCCCGAGTACCGCCCCCCCCCAACATGATCCACCCACCCGGCTGTTTGCGACGGTTCGCGTGAGTCATGTGTGCGGACTTGAGAGCGCC
>JAYVBB010000614.1:0-8055 GCA_043750715.1 Pseudomonadota bacterium
CCCTGCTCGTCGCTCCGCTCGCCGCATCGCCCGCCAAACGAAGTGGGCATCAGCCGCGAACGCGAAGCCGACCACCGACGCTGCCAAGCCGACCGCCGACGCTGCCAAGCGGGCTGCCAATGCTGCAGAGCCGACCGCCGACGCTGCCAAGCGGGCCGCCAATGCCGCAGAGCCGACCGCGAAAAAAGCGTCTCCGATGGTTCCTTCAGCCAAGACGCAAGGCGCGGCGCGGGCGCCTCTCCCGCGCCGCCCTGGCCGCTCCCTCAGTGACGCCGTACTCCTGGCGGCCAATCAGCAATGCGAATTCGTTGCGCCGAACGGCGTCCGCTGCGCCGAAACCCGCTATCTCTCGATCGACCATGTCCGCCCCTACGCCCTCGGCGGCACTTCGACCGATCAAAGGAACCTGCGTTGTCTGTGCTCGGCTCACAACGCCTTCTTCGCCCGCCGCTCCTATGGCCAGCAGTCTCTCGCACTTTGACCAGTCAAAGTGCCCCGAGCCAACCCAGCCGGCAGGCCGGCGAGCCGCGCAGAGCGAGGCTCTGCCCCGCGCCACCGATGGGACCAAGCCTTCGATGCCTGCAGAAGCGATGCCTCAGGTCGGATCTGGGGCCGCTACTCAGCCCACACCGGCCCTGCCCGGCTCTAGAACACGTCGCTGCAATTCTGCTTCGGCCGAAGCGCATCGCAACGCTCTTTGACCTGCGCCACTTCGTCCTTCGACAGCGGCTTCACGCTCACGACTTCCAACTGGAATGCGTTTCGGCCCGTCAGCTTCAGGTCCGCTTCGACGAAGTAAAAGTTATCGCCTTGCACCCACGCGTTTTCGCGTCCGTACAGCCTGACTCTTAGGGGCTTATTCTCTTTGAACCGCTTCCAGACGCCTTCCGTGGCGGCGGCCGTCCTCAGCTCGATGGCGAAGCCCGTCGCCGACTCCGAGACCTGCGGCACTTCCCAGAACTGGACGACGAACGGCGTGTACGCCATCAGCTTCGTTTCTTTCGGCAGCGCGTACGTCTCGTGAACCAGCTTCTCGACCGCGTCCTTGGCCGCCGGCATCATGCCGCAATCGGTGCCGAGGATGAACGAGACCATCTTGGGGTTGTAGTAGTTGCCTTTGAGGTCGATGCGGCCGGAGCCGCCCGTGCAAGGGAAGCCCATTGCGAGCCACGGCGTGGCTTTGTCGTAGCCGCGTTGGCCGTCCCGCGTGACGCAGGACTTCATCAAGCGCGTCAGCACGACGCCTTTTCCGGTGAGGTAGAGAGGCGGCTCGGCGGGCAGCTTGTCGAAGACGCGGCAGTTGTCTTCCGGCATCGGCACGGCCTTCGGCGGCTTGGCAGCGGCGGGCGCGGCAGGCAGCGTCGGGTCGACGGGCTTGCCGGCGACGGGCTCGTCCACCTTGGGTTGATCCTTGGTGCAGGCGGAAAGAGCAAGCAGCGACAGTGTGAGGCAGAAGAGCGACCGTGCGAGGCGCATAGACCGAAGGGCTCCCGGGTGGTGGACCGAAGTCCTCCGAATTCTACCGGTTCAGCCTTTTTCCGCAATGCGAGTGTCCAGAACCTTCATCAGGTTGTAGATTCCCGCGACACCGAGGCTCAGGATCACCGGCTCCAGCCAGAGGCCCCCGGCACGCGGCGGCAAAGCCATGAGCAGCGGGTCTTGCAGCCCGGAATTGACCATCCGGACGAGCAGCAGGCGGTCGCCGGCGTCGGCGAACACCGACGCGGCCAGGATGAGCACCATAGCCAGAAGCGCGAGCCACATGCCCTCGAGGAAGCTCGGCAGGCCTGCAGCGGGCGACTGGGCCGCGGACACGACGATGATCGCCAGGCTAGTGGCGAAGTGCAGATCGACCCGGCCTTCGAAAGGGCCGAGCAACGCCCTGCCGAACGCCTTCGGAATGGCCCAGTCGGCGCCGGGTAAAGTCGAGAAGATCAGCAACGCAAGCACGAACACGGCTAGCCAGCCTATGGTGACGCGAAGCCAGCGCTTGCGCCAATAGATCCAAAGCAGGAACGGCACGTCGATCGTCCGGAAGAGCGAGCCGCGCTCGTACGACAGCCTCGGACCGGTCGGCGGCTGCAGAGGGGGGAATTCCATGCCGAGCATCCAACGCACCGTCCCTGTGAAACGCCCGAACACGCTCGGCGCCTCGGCGACCTGCATCCCACCCGCCTTGGCGTAGACTTCGCGGCGTTTACGATTCATGCCGCGCAGCCGCCGAATGACGGGCCGGGCCAGCCGGCGACGATAGAGAATCCCCACCATCAGGAACATGGGGACGACCAACGACAGGGCGACCATGGACCGGTCGAACGAAGCCGCAATCAGCGCCGCAATGACCGAGGCGACGAGACTCAGCGCCGCCCCCGTTCGAATGAAATGAAACACGGCGGCGAGCCAGGTCGTAACGCAGAGCATCAAGGGAAAATCCACCGAAGCCGTCCCGATCTCGGCAAGCAGACGTCCGCGCGACAGCAGCATCGCCGCCGTAATCAGGGAAATCGTCCAGGAGCTCGTCAGAAACCGCGTCATCATGGTCGCCATCAGCACCGTGGCCACGAAAAGCCACTGGTTCACCTTGGTCGTCACCTTTTCCGCCGGCTGGTCCAGGGTGCAGCTGAGAAGCCCGATCACGGCATAGCCGGGGGACGACAAGGAGAGGTAGGCCCTCTCCAGAGGTCCGCCTTTTTCGCTCGAAAGATGGAGGCTGCTCAGGGCCGAGCGCCGGGCCCCGCAGGCCGAGTCGACGGCGGAAAGCCAAGCTTCATTGCTGATTTCCGACCGCGGCGAGGTGGCCGCGGGATAGGACCGCAGCTGCATCCAGACCAGACGGGCCAGGATCATAGACAATAGAATGACGGGTATGGCGATCCGGATCCGCCTCCACCGTCTGCCTCCCTGCATGGACCCCCCTCTTTTATAAAACTATAACGTTTTTGGGTCCTTGCGGCCATAGCCTCGTAAAATCCTTGATACGCGATGCAATTCTTTAACAAATACTATTGACATTATCTTGTCGGTTTAATAAATAACCGGCACAAATTGGTAGAAGTTGTAGCGAGCTTTTTGTAGATTCTCACGGAACAGAAGCATTACTTATTTGTGCTTAGAGACTATAGACCGACCTGCTTTTCTTAGAAAACGCGGAGGGGACGCAATGGCATCCGTCGAGCTCAGACCAGGGGACACGCTGAACATCATTTGGAGTTCAGTGCAAGACACGCCACTAGGAGTGAAGGAGGTCGAATCCAAATTCGCCTACTCCTATGACGAGCTCCTGCTTCGTCTGAAGGCCAAAGGCCGTGCAGGCAAGAGCCGCCGCTCGGGCACCAACGGCGCGCGCTTCAGCCGCATCGTTGCGCTCGCGACCAACGCGCTCCGCAAGGGCAAGTGGTCCACCGGCGCCGAAATCGACCGAGACGAAGTATTCGCCAAGTTGATACGTCGCTTCAGCGAGCTCGACGCCACCGAATACACGAACATCACCGGCAACGCGAAGCAGTCGCTTCTGGCGCTCCATCAGGGTAAAAACACCTTGAAAGCTCCCCAGAAGAAGGACCTGAAAGATGCCATCGAAGCCATCGGACTCGGCGAAAAACTCTGAGTTTTTAGTCCTCGGCATCAACCATATCGGGCTCGCGCCAAAAGATCCGGCGCGGGCCCGTTGGTTTTTCGAAACCGCCTTGGGCTTGAAAAACCTCGGCTCGGAGCTCGTGAAAGAGCAGCAGACGGACACGACCATGATCGCGTCGTATTCGTCCACGCCGCCTTCCGTCGACACGGACAAGGAACGGCTGGAAATCCTCGAGCCCTCGGCCGGCCAGGGCCCGATCGCCAAGTTCCTCGAAAAGAAGGGCTCGGGCATCCACCACGTGGCCCTGAACGTCACGGGGCTGGTCCCCTTGTTAGCCCGCCTGAAATCCCTGGGCGTGAAGCTCATCGACGAGCTGCCGCGGAGCGGCGCCCACCAGACTTCCATCGCCTTCGTGCACCCCGAAGCGGCCGGCGGGCTGCTCGTGGAGCTCGTCGAGCAGCGCTGATTCGGCCGTCTTTCCGGGGAAATGCACGGAAAGCGCTAAAGCTTTTGCCGGCTTTTGCCGATAGGCCAACCGCTCGACCCGTTCCAACAAACCTGATAAAATCGTAACCACTGATCCCCAAAAGTGATTTTTGAGGCTTTGATGCGTATTGGATTCGCCATCATCCTGTCGGCGGCATGCTTTGGCTGCAAATCGACTCGCGGCGGTCAATCGACCCTGAACGAGACGGAAGTCCGTAATTTCGAGGACGAGCTCGGTATGAAGCCGGGCATCGGCTTCAACGGCATCATCGAAGACGTCCGTGAGACCTGCGTCGAGCACGACGGCCTCGAAACGGCCGGCACCGCGCAGGAAGTCGTTTACGACATCAAAATGGTCGAGCGCCACGGTCAGCTCATGGGCAACCTCGGCGTTTCGTCCGCCTCGCTGGTCAAGACCGCCCTCGTGGACAAAGACATCCAGGCTTCCCGGAAAACCAAGTTCGCCATGGGCTCGAGCTTCTCCGTGAACCAGTATTCCGTGTACCTGTTGGTCAGCGCCCGCATCGCCAATCAGACGGCGACGTTAAAAAATCCGCGCGTCATGGAAGCCATCAAGCAAAACCTGGCCGCGGATCCCGAAAAGAATCTGCAGGCCTTCCGCGACCAGTGCGGCGACTCTTATCTCAAGGGTTACACGAGCGGCGGCGAATACCAGGCCCTGATCGAGATCTCGACCAATACCGACCAGATGACCGCGAGCCTGAAAAAGAACTACAACCAGTCGCTGGACGGCGGTGCCCAAACGTCCGACCGCGGCCAATTCGAAGCGAGCCTGAACGCCATGACCGCCAGCCAGAACGTCACGATCCGGACGTTCCAGAGCGGTGGTCAGGGCGCGGCCGAAGTCGGGATGGTCAAATCGATCCCCGAAATGATGGACCGAATCAGGAAGCTCGCGGACTACGCCAAACTCGGTCAGAATCCCCGCCCCCTCACCGCCACGTTCACCGACTACTTCACGCTCGGCCTGCCGCTGCCGCAGGCGTACAAGACGAGTTTGCAGAACGCCAAGGACTTCATCGACGAGCTCGCGGAGATCGAGGTCCGGCTGCTCGACCTTTCGGGCAACGTCTCCTACATCACGTCGAAGCCCGAGTCGTTCGTCGGCGTCAACGCCGCGAAACTTGCGGAGCTCCAGAATGCCCGCGCCGCGATCGACGCCGCGATGAAAAAGATCCGCGACAAAGGCCGCGCCTGTTCCAACAGCCTGGCCGCCTGCACCGGCGCCGCCGAAGTCACCGTACCCACCGTCACGCTGCCGAAACGCAAGCAGACGCTCGAGTCGCTTTCCAAGAACGTCCTCCGCATCAAAACGAAGCTGAACTACGTCAACGTCGAGGCGATCCGCGACGGCTGGTTCAACCCGCCGGAGTGCTACCTGGCCGTGACGGTCGGCGGCAACGGCGACAAGAATTTCACGACCGTGCGCAGAACGCCGACGACGTTCGGTAACAACCGCTGCAGCAATCTGGCGGACAACATCACCATCCCGATGTCCGTCGTCAAGGACGTGCTGACCGCCCGGGGCGTCGCCCTCGACAAAGGCTGGATTTCGCTCCAGGCCTGGGAAGACGACCCGAGCTACGACGACTTCCTCGGCGAAGCCTACGTCTACCTGCGCGACCTGCAAAACGGCGCGCAACTCAAAGGTCTAAACAACGCCAACCTCAACATAGATGTTGGCTTCGAAATCGAAGAGTGAAGGAGTCCATCGATGCGTTTCTCTAGTCAAGGATTGAAGACGACCGCCTTGCTCGTGGCGACGACGGGCTTCTTCGCCTGCCGGACGACGAATGACTCCTCCGTGAAAGCGGTGGACGCAAGACCGTTCGACGGCGAGCACGGGATGAAGCCCGGCGTCGGCTACGAAACGATCTTCGAGGACGTCCGCGGCGAGTGTGTCGACTACGACGGCGTCGAGACGTCGAGCAACGCCCAGGAAGTCATCTACGACCTGAAGATCATCGAGCACACCCAGGAGCTCGGCGTCGAGCTGAACGTCTCGAGCGCCGCGCAAGTGAAAGCCGCCGTGCCGGACTCCCCCGCCCAGGTCTCGGCGAAGACCAACTTCGCCCTCGGCCACAGCTACACGCTGAACCGCTACTCGATCTTCATCCTCGCCCGCGTCCAGGTGCGCAACGAAACGACGCAGCTCAAGAACCCGCGTCTCAAAGAGGAGATCCGGGCTCAGCTCGCCAACGCCGACAAGGATCCCGACGTCGTCGACCGCTTGCGCCTCACCTGTGGCGACTCGTTCATGTCCGGTTACACGACCGGTGGTGAATTCTTCGGCGTCATGGAGCTCGCGACCGACAGCGAAGAGCAGAAGACCGAGTTGAAGCGCTCCGTCGAGGCCGCCATCTCCGCCGAAGGCATCGGCGAAGTCAACACTCAGCAGAGCTTCGAGCTCAAACTGAAGAACGCGACCAAGAACAAGAACCTCAAAGTCTGGACGTACCAGCGCGGTGGCCAGGGCGCGGCCCAGGTCGGCCTCGTCGACACGCCCGAGCTGATGATGGAACGCGTGCGACAGTTTCCGGACTTCGTGAAGGCAGGAACCAACGACGCCAACTACACGGCGACGTTCAAGGACTACTTCACGCTCAACGTGCCGCTGCCCTTGGCCTACCGGAATCAGCTCCTGAGCGCGCAGGACAACCTCGAAGAGCTCGCCGGCCTGCAGTCGGAGCTCATCGACCGCCGCGGCGACATCGACTACATCCTGAAGCACCCGAACTCGTTCGAAGGCCTGAACAACGCGAAGGTCGCCGAGCTGACTTCCGCCAAGGCCGCCAACGACGGCTTGATCAAGGCGATCTTCAAGAACGCCCGCGACTGTTACCGGAACTTCCGCGAGTGCAAAGTCAAAGACGAGGTGCACGCCAAGCCGCTCGCGCTGCCGAAGCGCAAGGCGACGATCGCCTCGCTCGCAAACGAATACTTCCTAATCAAAACCAAGCTCGAGACGGTGGACGTGGACAGCCTCTACGACGGCCCGTGGAACCCGCCGGAGTGCTTCCTCGAAGTCAAAGTCGTCGCGAACGGCAAATCGAAACGCATCCGCCGCACCGCGACGGGTTACGACAAGCCTCGCTGCCACAACCTGGACCACACCCTCGAAGTGCCGCTGTCGCTGGTCCGTGAAGCCGCCAAAGGCCTCGGCGTGGAAGGCGACGACGTGCAGATCGAGATCAGGGTCATGGAAGACGATCCGGGAGCGGACGAAGAGGACGTCGTCGGCACGCTAACCAAGAGCTTCAAGGACATCGTCGACAAGTCGGCGATCTCCGACACGCTCAACGACAAGTTCATCACGATGCGCGTGGACTTCGAGATCCACTGAGCCAGACATGACAAAGGCCCCGAAACCAGCTGGTTTCGGGGCCTTTGCTTTTCACTTTAGTGGCCTTTGACGGTCATCGCGATGGTTCCGAGCACGCGACCGTAGTAGCTGTAAGCGACGGCGGTCAGTTTACGCGTGCCGTAAAGGTACCAGCCGTCGGAGTCCTTGGCCGTACCCGAGCCCGACTTGGCGTAAGCCTTGCTGAAGCTCCAGGGCGAGCTGCCCCAGTAGAAGTACACGGCGTAGGTGCCGGCGGGCAGGTTGTCGACGCCGAGCGTTTGCGGCCAACCCGTGGACGAGCCGTCCTTCAGACCGGAGAACGCGAAGGTCTTCGCGGGTTCCGGCTGGCTGACGATCGGCTGGGCCGGAGTCGTCGGCTGGGTGGGCTGCGAAGGCTGCGTGACGGGCTGCGTCGGCTGCGTCGGCTGCGTCGGCTGGGCCGGCGCGGTCGGCGTAGTCTTGGGGAAACGGGCAGCCATAGCTTTGACGAGCTTCTCGACGTCGAGCACGCCGCCCGAGCGGACCTCCGAGGTCGGGAGAGACACGCCGCTCAGGATCGAGTCCTGGAGCATGCCTTGGGCGATCAGGACGTCGACGCGGTCGGTGTCGATGCCGGCACGCGCGGTCG
>JAYVBB010000615.1:0-2085 GCA_043750715.1 Pseudomonadota bacterium
AGTCCCATCGAGATCGCGACGGCCGCCGTGAGGATCTGGGCGTTTTCCGCCGAAAGCAGGGAGCCTGTCGTCGCGTAGCCCAGCAGTACGAACGCAAACTCGCCGCCTTGTGCCAGGCTCGCTCCGAGCAGGAACCGCCCTTCTCCGCCGATGCGGAAGAGCCGGCCGAGAATCATCAGAATGACGGACTTCAAGACGATCAAACACAGGACGGTCCCGAAGACGGCGAACGGCCGGGCCACGGGCAGGGCCAGGTCGATCCCGGCGCCGATCGAAATGAAGAAAAGGCCGAGGAGCAGGCCCTTGAACGGCTCGATGTCCGCCTCGATCTGGTGCCGGAATTCGCTGTCGGCGAGCAGCACGCCCGCGAGGAAGGCGCCGAGCGCCGGCGAGACGCCGACGTGATCCATGAGTGCGGTCGTACCGACGACGATCATCAACGCCATAGCCGTGAACGTCTCGCGCATCTTCATCCGCGCGAGCGCGCGGAAAGCCGGGCGCACGAGGAACCGCCCGGCGACGATGAGCAACCCGATGGCCAGAAGAACGAGCAGCGCCTGATGCCAGCCCGAAGCGCCGGCAGCCGTCTTCGTGGCGAGACCCGGCGCGAAGCTCGAGGAAAGGACGGGAAAGATCGCGAGCATCGGGATGACGGCCATGTCTTGAAAGAGGAGCACCGCGAAGGCGCGCTCACCCGCCTCCGACTTGGCGAAACCGCGCTCGGCGAGGCTTTGCAAAACGATCGCGGTCGACGACACAGAGAGGACCATGCCGACCGCGAGCGCGCTCTGCCACGCCAGTCCCGCGGCGAGCGCGATGGCCGCGAAGAGGAGCGACGTGACGGCGACCTGCGCGCCGCCCAGCCCGAAGATCGGACCGCGCATCCGCCAGAGCACCTTGGGGTTCAGCTCGAGGCCGATCATGAAGAGCATCATGATCACGCCAAATTCGGCGAGGTGCGAAGCGTCCCGGGCGGAGTCCGCGATCCAGCCCAACGCCCCGGGGCCGAGTAGAACGCCGGCGAGGAGGTAACCCAGCACGGCGCCGAGGCCGAAGCGTTTCGACAGCGGCGCGACCAGAATCATGGCGCCGAGGTAGACGAGGAGCTGCTGCATCATTGCAGAACCCCCTGCGTCTTGCCGTCCCTGAGTCCGGCGATGAAGTCGCGGAAGCGGTCGACCTCGAGGTCGAGCTCACCTCGTCGATGCGACTCGAGCGTGCCGTAAATTACGAAAGGCTCGACGAACGCCATGCGGCAAAGGCGCGCCGTCTGCTCGATCGGCGCCAAGAGTTGGCGAATCGTGAAGTTGTTGTAGCCGCCGTCGGTGTAGGAGTCGACGGGTCCCCCGGCGGTCACCGCGTTCGCCCAGGTCTTGCCTTCTAGCTTGTCGCCGTTTTCTCCGTAGGCGAAACCGTACTCGAGCACCAGGTCCAGCCACTCTTTCATGATTGCCGGAGTGCTGTACCAGTAGAACGGGTGTTGGAAGACGACCACCTCGTGCTGAACGAGCAGGACCTGCTCCCGCGGCACGTCGATCAGAAAATCCGGATACGTTTCGTAGAGATCGTGAAAGGTCACGCCCTCCATGCCGTTTACAGCGGCTGCTAGCCGGCGGTTCACGGCGGATTTGTGTGGCGCCGGGTGCGCATAGATGATCAGGATCCGAGGCATGTCCCAGTTCTATCAGGGGCGGCTTTTAACAGCCAGAATTGATTGGGGATATTTTTTGAAACCTCAGCGTTTTCCTGGGCTTTCCGAAGGCACGTCATACCTTTGTGGAGGAGCCCGACTCGTGAAATATCGCGCTTTGCTGACTCTTGCTCTCGCTCTGGCCGGGTGCCGCACAGCCGAAACCGATTCGGCCGTAAAAGACGACGCGGTCGCGCCGCCTCCCGACGTCGTCCAGCCGGAGCCGCCACCCGCCGTCACCGAGCCCGTGGTCGGCCTCGACATCCTCGACAACAAACCAGCCGTCACGATGATTCCGGCCGACGCCAACCCGGAGTCCGACTGGGTGTTCGAGTCTGGCGACGAGTACTGGCTCTTTTCGAGCCGGGGCAAGTACATGACGTTCTCCGAAAACA
>JAYVBB010000616.1:0-4193 GCA_043750715.1 Pseudomonadota bacterium
GCCCAGGCGCGTAAGGATTCATGGACCCCTCAGAGCTTTTTCAGAGCAGTCTGCAGATCGGCGCGGAAAGCGATGCCCAGGGAATTGAATTCCATGTACCGCCGCACGATCTCGGCGACGTTGGTCACTTTGACTTCCTTGCCGTCGAAGGCAAGCGTGCCTTCGTTTCCGTTGGCCGAGAGCTGAATCATCGCGCCCTTTTTCAGGCCCTTCATAAGGCCCGCGAGCTCCTCGCGGCCGTCCAGTCCATAGAGGAAGAGATCTTCCTTCAGGTCCGTCTGGGGGATGAGGCTGGTCAGACTCTCGATTCGCAGGACCCAGTGGCCGTCTTTCAGGACGTCGGCGACGGTTTGCGGTTTCTGGTCGGTCTTCTTCGCCGAGAAGCGCAGGCGCACGATGCCTTTGTTCACGTTTTCCAGGCCGAGGCCCACCCGCGAATCGATGAGCATCACCTGATCGTCGCCCGCCTTGGGTGCTTCCGCCGGATAGGGGCGGAGTTGGACGAAGTTCGAAGAGGTGCTCTTTTGTTTGACCTGTTCGACGCCGGACTTCGGGTCGGCGAGGGTTTCCTCGCCCTCGCCGGTCTTCAGCACGACTTCGTATTCGTCGACGACGGGAGTGCCCGTGAAGTCGCGCATCGTCGACATGTGGGCGTGGCGGTCGATCGTCAGCTTCTGGTGCTTCTTCTCGACTTTGACGTGCACGACGCCGCCGAAGTCGCCGATGCTCTTGCTCGTCAGCGACGCGGGGAGCGCTACGTCGACGATCGGCGTCGTCGATTTGTAGTCGAAGTCGTTCGCGATGATGATCTTCTTGGCCGCAGAGTCGATTTCGACCGTCGAGTGGTCGTCGAGCAGCGCCAGGCGTAGGCACGATTTCGGGCCGCGTTCTCCGACTCCGGCGAGCGGGCACGCGACCGCGCTGTCCTGGTAGTAGACGCCGCGGCCGGCGAGTTTTTCCGCTAAGGCGGAGGGTGCGAGCACGTTCAACGCCCACAGGATGGAAACCGTCGTTTTCAAGAGAGCCCTCCACACTCAGGAAAACCGGATCTAAACACGGAGACTCGACTCGTGCAAGCGTCTCACGTGATTTCAATGGGAGAACGGTAAGCTCAACGTCACGGTAGTGCCTTTTCCGCTCGACTGCAGCGACACGTGGCCTTTGTGCGCCTTGGCGATGGCTTGCACGATCGACAGACCCAGACCGGTGCCGCCGGATTTGCGGGCAGTCGTGAAGAACGGCTGAAACGCTTTGGTCTGGTTGGCTGCGGACACACCCGGACCGTCGTCGCTGACCTTCAATTCGAAGATCCCCGCGGCGCGGCGCACGGAAAGCCGGACCGGCGTTCCCGGCGGGCAATGCAGCTTCACGTTGTCGAGCAAATTGGACAGGATCGATTCGAAAAGCTCGGCGCTCATTGCTATCCGCGCGCCGCAAGGCAGGCCTTCCGTCGTCAATTTCAGGCCGGAGGCGGCGTACTTTTCGGAGACGGGGCGGAGCACGTCGTCGACGCCGGTCGCCTCGTTGCCTGGCACGGAGACTTCCGCGCGCGCGAAATCCAGCAGCCGGCGGACCAGGTCGGAGAGGCGTACCGCATCCTTGTGGAGGTTGTCGAGGAAGCGCCGGCGTTCCCCTTCCGACATCTCGCTGCCTTGGTCTCTCAGAAGTTCCGTCGCGCCGACGATCGCGGTCAGCGGCGTCTTGAACTCGTGCGAGACGCTCCGCGCGAAGCTGGTGATGTAGCCCGCGCGGTCGGCGATCACGGTTGCCATGCGGGCGATGGCTTGGCTGAGCTGCTTCATCTCCTCCAGCATCGCGAAACGGATCGGCACGGCTCCGGCGGGATCGCCCGAGGCGACGAGCTCGGTCTGCCTGATGACCCGTTGCATCGGCTCGCTGATCGTCAGGGAAGACAGCACCGAGATCAACGTCACGGCAACCATCAGAATGGCGAGCGCGGTCGTCAGCTGACCCTTGTTGCCGAAGACGAACTCGGTGATCTGGGACGGCGTGCCGGCAAGCAGCACGGCGCCGTGGACCGTCGTGCCGTCGGTGATCGGCAGAGTCACGGTCACCTCCATCGGCGCGCCGATCCCGAGGTAGTCGAGCGGCGAGAGCGTGCGCCTCAGCGGGGCCTTGCGGCGAAGCAGGCTGACGTACTCGCCCTGCAGCGATCTCTGCACTTCCTCCCACATGATCAGCAGGCGGCCCTCGTCGCCGAAGCTCGAAGCGACGACGTTGCCGTGGCGGTCGACGATGCGGAGGCTGTCTAGCGTCATCGTCTGCGCGCGCAGCAACACGGGAAGGATGGTCTCGCCCGCCGCGGCCGCGTCCGGATCGGCCTGGCCCCCGGGGATGGCTCTGCCGGCGTGTGGATCGCGGATCCATTCGCCTTTGAGAGTCAGATGCGGCACTTCTGGCAGGTAGCCTAGCGTCGCGTTGACGGGATTCCGCCACTGCGCCGCCACCGGCACGCCCGGGGCCGCCGAGGGCGGCATCATCTCCTGGAAGATCGACGCGACGTAGGATCCCTGCGAGAAGAGCGCCGCCTCTTTCTGGCGCACCATCTCGGCTTCGTACACGCGCAGGAACGCCAAGCTGCCGAGCGGCAGGATCATGATCGTGACGTTCGCGATCAGCAGTACCGTGCGTAAGCGCGGCGTCAAGGTGAAGAACGATCTCACTTGCACGGCCCGATCTTGTAGCCGATGCCGTGCACCGTTTCGACCGGATCGGCGCCCACGGCAGCGAACTTCTTCCGGATGCGACGAATGTGGCTGTCGATGGTTCGTTCGGTGACGACGATGTTCTCGTCGTAGGCCTTTTGCATCAGCTCGTCGCGGGAATACACCTTGCCCGGGTAGGCGAGCAGTCCCGCGATCAGATGAAACTCGGTCGCCGTCAGCGTCACTTCGTGATTGCCGTAAGTCACCTGATAGGTGTTCGGATCGAGACGCAGCAGCCCATGACCGGTGACCGGCTTCGCTTCGGGACTAGCCGTGCGGACGCCCTCGGTTGCCGGTTCCGTGCGCCGGAGCACGGCTTTGACCCGGGCGACGAGCTCCCTCGGGCTGAACGGCTTGGTCATGTAGTCGTCGCCGCCGAGCTCGAGCCCGATGATGCGGTCGGCTTCCTCGTCCATCGACGTCAGGAACACGATCGGCACGCGCGACGTCTGCCGCAATGCCTTGCAGACTTCGGTGCCGTCCATCTCGGGCATCAGCACGTCGAGGACGATGAGGTCGGCCCGCGTCGAACGGAAGAGCTGCAGCGCGTCGAGGCCATTTTCCGCCTGTACGACTTTGAAGCCCGCCTTTTCCAAAGCGAAGCGGACCACTTCCCGGATGTTGGCGTCGTCGTCGACGATGAGCACGGTTTTCATCTCGAAGCCTAGGATACCACGGGTTTATCCGCGGTCACGAAATCGTCACAAAAAGGTCGCAGGACGGTCAAGGGGCCGCCCCGGTGGCGCCTCGGGCCGGGTCGAAAGTCTCTTCAACGGCGCGACGATCCCGTCCCGCCGCAACCGTCACGAGGAGATCCCATGAAAACGTTTCGCGCCCTTTTGCTGCGCCCGTTCGGCCAACGTACGGAAGCAGGTATGTCGCTGATCGAAATCATCATCGTTCTCGGCTTGGTCGGCGGCCTTATGGCCATGGTCGTGGCGGGCGTGACGAGCGGCGGCCGCACGGCCAGGATCCACGAGACCGAGCTTTCGTTCGGTCAGCTGCGGAGCAGCATGCAGATGTTCCGCATGCACAACACCCGGTACCCGACGTCGGAGCAGGGTTTGAAGTCGCTGGTCGAAAATCCCGGCGTCAACACCTGGCGTGGTCCTTACTGCGAGCCCGAGTTGCTGAAGGACGCCTGGGGCGGCGAGATCCAATACGAAGGGGACGGCCGCAAAATGAAATTCACCTCGGCGGGCGAAGACGAGCAGTTCGGCACCGAGGACGACATCATGTGGCCGACGGAGTCGGTCACGACCGCCAACGCTAAAGGTTGACGGTCTCGAGGCTGTAGCGGCTGACCCCGCAAACGAACTTCCAGGCCGTTCCCCCGGCGCCGATGGGCAGGGGACCCTGGATGATCCAGCCGGCACCGTAGGTATCCGTCGCCTTGCGCGTCAGCGCGAAGAAGCGCTCCTGGAACTTGTAGCGGACCTCGTCATTGAGGCACCTCGCGTCTTCGCA
>JAYVBB010000617.1:0-5979 GCA_043750715.1 Pseudomonadota bacterium
CGCCGACCATTTTCAGGCTTTTCCAGAAACTCGCCGAAATGCCGCGATAATTGGGCTTCTTGACGACTTTGGTCAGCTTGCCGCCCTCGATGAGCTGAGCCCATTCGCAGCCGAACTGGAACTTGTTCCGGGAGTCGTCGATCGACCACGAAGTGTTCGTGCGCATGTAGATGCCTTTGTCTACCGCTTTCACCATGTCGTCGAAACGCGAGCTGCCCGGCTCGACGTTGAGATTCGCCATGCGGTCGATCGCCGGCCGGCGCCAGCTGTCGGCGCGGGTGTTGGCGACACCGGGCACGCCGGCGCGGGTTTGCGAGACGGTGCCGCCCAGCGGCCTGAGCAGAACTCCGTCTTTGATCAGGAAATGGCGCTCGGCGCGCGTGCCGTCGTCGTCGAAGGCGTAGCTCGCAGACTGCTCCGGACGCGTCGGATCGAAGGTGACGTTGAGGAGCGGCGAGCCGTACTGAAACTTGCCGAACATGTCGAGCGTGACGAAGCTCGTGCCGGCGTAGTTCCGCTCGTCGCCGAGAATCCGGTCGAGCTCCAAAGGGTGGCCGATCGATTCGTGAATCTGGAGCACCATCTGATCGGGAGCGAGGAGCAGGTCCATGACGCCGGCCGGGCAGTTCGGCGCAGCCAGAAGCTGCAGAGCTTCGTCGGCGAGCACTTTACCCATCTCGTAGAAATTGCTTTCGTCGAGGAGCTCGAGACCCTGCTGGCGGCAGACCGCCATGTGTCCGAAGGTCCGGCTCTGCGTCTCGGCGCCCTGGTTGGCCGTGACGCGCAGCATCGGAACCAGACGGTCGAAGTCCTGCGACACTTCCCCGCCCTCGTTGGTGAGGTAGAGGCGTTCGGAGCGATTGTGCCAAAGGTCGGCGGACCAATCGACGATCTTGGGGTCGACTTTCATGGTCTTCGACAGAGCCATCAAGCGTTCGACCTTTTCCTTGAGCGGCGCCGAATCCCACGGCTTCATCACCGGAGACTTGAACTGACCTTTGGGGTGCGGCATCGGAATCTTGGAGTAATCCGTGACGGCGAAGTCGCGGCTCCGTTTGGCCCATTCCATGGCGTGGTCGAAAGCGACTTTGATGCCCGCTTCGGTGAGCTCGGACGTCGCGCCGTAACCTATCCCGCCCTTCGCGTGCACGGTCACCATGACGCCTTCGTCGAAGCTCGTCGACAGCGGTTGGAGGATGTCCTGACGGACGGAGACGTTGTCGTCACGGTCGCGATGGAATCTCAGGCTCGCGAAATCGGCGTCTTTCGGACAGACCTTCTTGAACAGCTGCTTCAGCGTGGAGTCGAGCATGGTTTTCCTTAGACCCGGGGTTCGGACGCGCCGCCGAGACGGCCGAGGATGGCGGCCGAGCGGTCGATGAACGTCTGCATCATTTCTGCCGTGAATTCGCCTTGCTGCAGCCAAGCCAGATCGTAGATCTGGTTGACCATCAGCTTCACTTCTTCCTCGCGATTGAACGCCGTCGACAGGTTGACGAGGTTTTTGATCGCGGGGCTGCTCGAGTTCACGACGATCGTATGGTCGTCCGGGAACTTGTCGAGGAGGTGGGACATGCCGCCCGACTTCGACATCTCCTTCATGCGCCGCTGCTGCTCGTCGAAGATGAGCACGGCGGGAAGCTTGTCGGACTTCAAAGCTTCGACGCGGATCTTGACCTTCACGCGGTCCAAGTGGTCGCGGAAGATCTTGTCGATCTTCTCGGAATTGGTCTGCTTGTCTTTCGAGTCGAGGATGATGTCGGACTTCTGGTCGTCGACCAGATGCGAGACTAGGTCCGAGTCGACGCGCTTGAACTTCCACTTCCGGCCGGTGTGCATTTCGTAATACGGCACGAAATGAAGGTCGATCATGGTGTCGGCGATCACCGCTTCCATGCCGTGCTCTTTCAGCATGCGGAGGTAGGCGGCTTGGGCGTTGGCGTCGTTGCAGTAGAGGACGGTGCCGTCCTCGACCTTGTCCTTCATCCGCTCCTGGTATTTCTCGAGGGAGACGTGGCCGCCGAGCGAGGATTTGAAGAGCAAGTGGTCCTTCATCCGCTCGAAGAATTTGTGGTCCCGCATCATGCCGAACTTCACGAACGGCTGAATGTCGTCCCAGAACTTCTCGTAGTCCGCGGCGTCGGTCTTCGCCATTCCGCTGAGCTTGTCGGCGACTTTTTTGGTGATGTGTTCGGAAATCCGGCGCACCATCGGATCGTTCTGGAGGTAGCTGCGCGACACGTTGAGTGGCAGGTCCGGGCAATCGATGACGCCTTTGAGCAACGTCAGGAACTCCGGAATGAGCTCCTTGGTGTTGTCCGCGACGTAGACCTGGTTGCAGTAAAGCTTCACTTCGCCCTGGGTCGGGCCGAAGTCTTCGCGGAGTTTCGGGAAGAAGAGCACGCCCTTCATCTTGAACGGATGGTCGACGTTCAGGTGCACCCAGAACAGCGGGTCGGGGCTCCCTGGGAACAGGTTGTGGAAGAAGTCGACGTAGTCTTTGTCTTCGAGCTCCGCGGGACTTCTGGTCCAGATGGGGCGGGTGTCGTTCAGCACTTCGGTGCCAAGCTTCACCGGGAAACGGATGTAAGCGCAGTAGCGATGCACCAGGTGGCGGACCGTCGATTCGACCAGCATTTCCGGCGAGTCGTCGGAGATGTGGAGAATGATCGAAGTGCCGATCGTCTTACGCTCGGATTTGTCGAGCGTGTATTGCGTCGTCCCCTCCGACACCCAGTGCGCGGCTTCCGCGCCTTCCTGGTAGGACAACGTGTCGATCTCGACTTTGTGTGCGACCATGAACGCCGAATAGAAGCCGAGGCCGAAGTGGCCGATGACCTGATCGGCGTCGCCCTTGTCCTTGTACTTCTCCATGAAGTCGGAGAGACCGGAGAAGGCGACCTGGTTGATGTACTTCTTGATCTCGTCGGCCGTCATGCCGAGGCCGGTGTCGGTAATGATCAGGCGTTTGCCCTCGACGTCGATCTCGAGCTTGATCTCCGCCTCGGGAACTTCGGCTTTCACGTCGCCGATCAATGCGAGCTTCTGCAATTTCAAAATGGCGTCGGCGGCATTCGACACGAGCTCGCGGAGAAAGATTTCTTTCTCGGAGTAGAGCCATTTTTTGATGATCGGGAGAATGTTCTCGGCGTGAATCGAAATGTGTCCGGATTCCATGCGTTTCCTTCAGGCTGTGTCGAGGGACTTAAAAAGAGGCTTTTCTATTTAGGTAATGATCCGGCCAGGGGTCAAGTGGCCCTAACCGGGTTAGCTATATCCAGCCATACTAGCCTGAATTGACAGGTCATTTCAAAGATTGCTCAAGGCTCGGACCAAAGTGCCGAAGTCTGTGATTATGCATACTTCTCTTCCTAAGCTCCGGTCCCTCGTCCCGGTCGGCCTCCTGGTCGCTTCCGTCCTTTCGTGCATGAAGGGCCCGGGGTTCATGAAGCAGGGTCCGAAAGAGGAAGAAAAACAGCCGGCCTCGGAGACCGAGGAGCTCAAAAAGGTCATCGTCCAGACGGTCGACGCCGGAGCCGGCGCCGTCGTCGGTAACCTGACCGCCTCGAGCGGAGACATCCAGGTCATACAGGCGAGTGGCGACGGCGACATCGCCGGCTCCCAGGCAGAGTTCCCTCCCGGCGCCGTTGCCATCGACACTGCCATCACCCTCGGACCCGGCGTCAGCATCGCGACGCCGTCCAATCTGAACAGCCTCGCGCTCGACCCCGAGATCGCGTCTGCCGCGCCTTCCGTCTCTATCTCGTCGAGCATCACGCTCGACACCAGCTCGGGATTCACGATGCAGATTCCGGTGCCGTCGGGCTCGGGCCTGCACCTGCAGGACGCGCTCGCGAACCTGATCGTCATCTACAAAGTCAAAAAAGTCGCCGACAACGGCGAATTCTCGGGCCTGCTGACGCGCGGCCAACTCGAGATCGTGGGCGGCTACGTCCGCTTCACGACGACGTTTTTCGGGACGTTTCAGGCGATCATCACGAAAAAGCTGGTCGAGGAAGCGAAAGAGGTCGCGGTGAAGGCCGAGCCAAAGTTCAAGAAGACCTTCTACACGAAGGGTTTCGCCACCGCGGTGAACGGCGACGACACGCCGCGGTCTGAAGGCTTCCTCGCGCTGTTCCATCCGCTGACTCCGGCAACGGTCAAGGCCGACGTCGATTCGAAGCTTTCCACCGGTTTGATGATCAAGCGTAAGCAAGAGGTGAGCGCGCCATGAAAACCACCGCAATCTGCACCATGCTCTTCTCGCTTCTGCTCAGCGCCGCTGCGGCCCAAGCCGGCGCGAACGCATACAGCCTGAGCTACGGCGGGCGCCTCGCCAACGCGAGCGACGAAGCGGAGAAGGGTCCGGTCGACCTCGAGATCGGGTTCTACCCGGGCGCGAAGACGGCGGCGCCGCTGACGGTCGTCCCGAAAACTGGCGTGGCGCTGGACGACGGCGTGTTCCAGGTGGACCTGGACCTCAATGCCAGCGAGCGCTCGAGCATCTTCGGCGACGGCTCGGCCACGGTTTGGGTCGAGGTCGTGGACAAGACGCACAAGAAGACTTATCCCCGGCAGATGCTGTCGGCGGTTCCTTACGCGATCGCGGCGCAGACGGTGCCGGTCGATGGTTCCACAGTGCACTTCAACGGTGACGGCAAGCTGGAAGCCATCATTCCAGCCAGCTCGCCGGCGGGCTCGATCGGTAGTGGTAACGTTTCCGTGACGGGTCTCGTTACCGGCCAGGTCCTTACCTATGACGGCTCGAACTGGGTCAACAAAGACGCTTTTACTTCGCCGATCGGCCTGGGTCAGGTCACGACCGCGAGCGAGACGGCGATCACGGGCGCCGCGGCCAAAGGCAAAATCTGGTACAACTCGAACACAAATGAATTGAAGTTCTTCAACGGCTCAAGCGCGAAAACTCTGGCGACGCAGGCATATGTCGATTTGGCCGATGCCAACTACCTGAAGCTCGACGGCACGACAGCGATGACCGGGTCGCTGAGCTTGGCCCCCAGTACCACGCTGAAAATTGGCATTTATGGCAGCGACCCTAGCCTCAGCGGTACCGACGAAGGCAAGATCTGGTACAACTCGACGTCGCACGACCTCAAGTTTCAGAATAACGCGGGCATTGTGACGCTCGGCGTCGCGGGATCCGGCCTCGGCAACCTTAACGGAGCGACGCAAGGCTCGCAAAGCTTCGCCATCCCTGGCACGGCCGGTAGCGCCCCCGCTTGGACGACCGTGGCCGGCGTTCACACGCTGAACATTCCGATGGCGTCAGTTGGCGGCGTCACTGCTGGCTTGATCAACAACACCCAGTATGCCAATTTCAACGCAAAAGCGGACGGTGCCACGACGATTACCGCGGGTACGGGATTGGCTGGCGGCGGCAACTTGACCGCAAACCGAACGCTATCCCTTGGCATCGCCACGAACAGCACCCTCGGTGGCTTGCAAGCGACTTCGAGCTACATCAGCCTCGACGGGGCGGGCGCCATAACCGCGATCCACGCGACGGATGCAGCTACCGCAGCCTCCGCCACTTCGTTTTCAGGCTCGCTCATTGGTGATGTCGGAGGCACCCAAACGTCAACGCTGATTGGAGCCGGTAAAGTCGATAGCGGCAAAATCCTCGATGGCTCCATCTTGGATTCCGATGTAAACGGCTCCGCCGCCATTGCAGCCACGAAGCTAGGCGCCGGAACCGTCGACAACACCGAACTCGGCTATCTGAATGGCGTCACTTCGGCTGTCCAGTCGCAGCTCGACGTCAAAGCCACCAAAGGCACGTTCACGACAGGCGGCTTGTGCGTAGCGCAAAACGCCAGCAACACAACCATTGATTGTAACGTAACGATGCCAGTTGCTTTGAACGCTGCGCCGGTTGGAACCAACACCGCCCCTTCCTTCTCCTTCTCCGCGGACAACGATACTGGCATGTATCACCCGGCTTCCGACACCTTAGCCTTC
>JAYVBB010000618.1:0-6813 GCA_043750715.1 Pseudomonadota bacterium
GCGCTGACCGCGATCTCGGTCAGAAATTTATCGATCAGCGACTGGGTGTCGATCCACTCGGAGCCGGTGAGTTTCGGCGAGCGGACGCCGTAGTCCGGCCACACGAGATTCATGTCGTCGAGTTTTTGGCGGAGCGCCGCGGGGTAGGCGTTGTTGTAGGACGCCTTCGAGACGTAGAGGGCGAGCTTGCCCTGGTCGGCGGGGAGCGTGCGCCAGAAGGCGCGGCGCTTGACGCCGGCGACGGTTGACGCGGGATTCTGCTCGACGAAGAAGGTGTCGACGATCGGGCGGGCGCCGTCTTTGCCGGTCAGCGAGCCGAGCGTGCCGTTGGTCAGGTCTTTGTCCAGGTCGAGGAAGTACTTCGGCTCGGCGGCGTTCGTGGCGTCGATCAGGACGTGAACGAGGACCGATTCCGTGGTGATGGGGTTCAGCACGAGGGTGACGTCGACTTGCTTGACGACGGCGCCTTCGGGGATCTGGTCGCCGGTCTGCCAGTCGGCGACGTTGCCGTTGAGGTCGGCGACGTTCCACTCGAGGAGTTGCGACGGGGCGAGGAGCTTGTCGCTCGGGTAGCCGATGCCGTAGTCGGCGCTGCGCGCCGGGATGTCGCCGTCGGCGCCCGCGTAAGCGAGGCTGATGACTTTCTTGCCTTGGCGGGACGCCGAGATCCAGAACGCTTCCGAGTTGAACGGCTCGCTGAAGCCGGAGACCTTCTTGCCTTGTTTGATGTAGCCGTTGGCGAAGATGCCGTGGCGGCTCGGCGGCGTGCAGGTGATGGTGGAGATGTGGCTGGCGGCCGTGAGCGTCGTGACGACGGGCCACGCTTTGTCGTAAACGCGCGAGTGGTCGAGGAGCCAGGCGAAGCCTTTGCGCGCCGGCAGCTGCTTGGTGTCGTGCATTGTCTTGAGGAGTGGCGGATTCAAGCCGTCGATGCTGACGAAGAAGCTCGGGCCCGACTCGAGAACGCCTGCATGGCCGCCGGTAGCGGTGAGCAACGCGGCGATTGTAAAGATTCGACGAATCATGCGCTTACCCCTAAAAACAGTTGGTCCGGAAAGGCTGCCCTTATACCGGACCGACTTGTTTAGGAGCAAGGTTTTTCAGCGATTCGGCAGTCGTACCGTCAAGTTGACCGGGCAATGATCGGAGACGTCTTGGTTGTACTGCGCGACCTGGGCCGCGGTGCCGCCGTTGCAAGGTCCGGCGACGCGCTCGGTAACTCCCGAAGAAATCTCGGGAGAAACGAAGGCGAGGTCGAACTTGTTGCGGTACTGGGCCGTGCGGTACGTGTACGCCTCGCGGAGGCTCACCGGTTTCAAGGTATCGCCGAAAATGTCGCTGAACGCGGCTTCGTCGTCGGCATAGGAATTGAAGTCTCCAACGACGATCGCCGGTTCGCCGTCGTCCCGTCCCGTCAGGTAGTCGGAGATCATCTGGACCTGCTGGCGGCGGACGTCGCTCTTGTCGGGCATCGCCTTCAGGTGGACGCCGACGACGTGGAGCAGGCGGTTGCCGCTCGCGTCCTTCAGGATACCGTGGACGGCCGGGCGCAGCGTGTTCATCTGCACGTCTTCGAGCGTGTAGTTGTCGTCGTCGGAGGCTTTCGAGAAGGTGAACGACTTCTCGTAGCAGACGACGACGTGTTGATGCTTGGCGTCGCGGTTGGAGTAGGACTGGCAGTTGTAGCGGCCGGCGAGCACTTCGTCCTTCAGCCGGTTCACGTCGACGATTTCCTCGAAGACCATGACGTCGGCCCACAGGTCGTTGTCGGTGAAGAACCGCGCGATCTTGCCCGAACGGGCTTCGTCCTGGCGCAGTCCGAACCATTCGATGTTCATGTAGCTGACGGAGAGCGTTCGACGGGGAGCGGCAACGGCGGAGGCGGACGACAGACCAAGGCTCACGAGTATAAGAAGCAATACCTGGCGCATAAGGTTCCCCCTGGGCGTCTGTACGTTTCGTTTCTCGAATCTCTGTGGGATTGTGTCAGCTCGAATTATTACACATTCGGTGCGGATTCACCAATCGACCAGCCACCTTAATTGAAGCTTTTCAAAAAGATCGGTTCCGCTATTCTCAGGTCTCGATGCTGAAAGATCCTCAATCCATTCTCGTGTTCACCGACGGCGCCTGCTCCGGCAATCCCGGCCGCGGCGGTTGGGGCGCCGTCATCGTGCTTCCCGCCGGCGAAGTCATCGAACTCGGCGGATCCGCCGACCAAACGACGAACAATCGCATGGAGTTGGCGGGCACCATCCACTCGCTGAACAAGCTCCGCCAGACCAACGGCCCCATCGACCTCTGGACCGACTCGGTCTATGTGATTCGGGGAATCACCCAATGGGTTTTTGGTTGGAAAAAAAGGGGCTGGAAGACCGCGGAAGGGGCCGACGTCGCCAACAAGGACCTTTGGGAAGTCTTGCTGGAAGAAGTGACGGCGCGCAAAGGCGCCGACCAGCGCATGAATTGGTACTTCGTCAAAGGCCACGCCGGCATCCCGGGCAACGAGCGCTGCGACCAGATCGCGGTCGCTTACTCCAAGGGCCGCAAGGCGAATCTCTATTCCGGCCCGCTGCTGAAATACGACATCGCGATTCACGACCTGCCGGAATCCGGCGCCCTGCCGGAACCGAAGGCGAAGCAGGAAAAGAAAGCTCCTGCCTTTTCCTACTTGAGCCTGGTCAACGGCCAGGTCCAACGCCACAACACCTGGCCCGACTGCGAGAAGCGCGTCAAAGGCGTTTCCGGCGCGCGCTTCAAGAAGGCGATGACCGAAGGCGACGAGAGCGAAATCCTCGCCTCCTGGGGCGTCTCACTTTAACGGCACACCCGCTTCGCGAAGACCGTTCAGCACGAATTGCACCGCGACCGCGGTCAAGACGATGCCCATGATCCGCGACAGCAAATTCAAGCCCGTGTTACCCAGCAGCCGGTAGAGCACGTGCGAGAAGCGCAGCACCAGAAAGCCGATGATCATGCACGCCGTGATCGCGACCAGGAGTTCGAAGAAGCGGATGCGCGACTCTGCCTTCGTCACGAGCAAAATCACCGTCGAGATCGCGCCCGGCCCGGCAAGCAGCGGCGTCGCGAGCGGGAAGACCGAGACGTCGTCGCGGCTCAAGCCTTCGTCCTGTTCCGTCGGCGTGACTTTCGCCTTCTCCGCGTTGAGCTGGGTCACGCCGAGAATGAGTAGAAGGAGACCGCCCGCGATTTGAAACGCGGGCAGCGTGATGCCGAACAGCTCGAAGAACTTCATCCCCGAAATGGCGAAGAGGATGAGGATCACGAGAGCGATGATCACGGCTTTGCGCCGGATGTGCGCGCGGCTCGCTTCGGAAAAGCGCTCCGTGAGCGTCAGGTAGATCGGTACCGCCGCGAACGGGTCGATGATGAAGAGCAGCGTGACGAACGCGCCGCTCATATACGCCCATTCCGTTTTGAACATTTCCAAACTCATAGATGCCTATTTTGACTAGATTTTGTCTATTTTACTCGCAGTCTCCATAAAGGCCAAGGGGGCGCCGGCCGAAACGCGGGACAGGGAGTTTTCCATGTCTCAGGCGCGCTTTCTTTTAGGGATCTGGGTGGGGGCGGTCGCCGCTTCGGTCGGCTTCGCGCTTTGGATCACCTGGAAGCCGAGCCCACGCCAAGCCGAGACGCTGCTCGGCCACTTCCGCTACCCGGTTGCCAGCGCGGCGCTCCTGACACCCGTCGACCCCGTGGGCGAGATCCTGATGCAGCCCAAAGCGGCGAAGGCGTTCAAAGGCATGCAGCTCGGCGCGCGCGAGGAAGGCATCCTGCTCGTCCCCGTCTCGGGCTTTCGCACGCTGACCCACCAGCAACGCCTCTTCTTCGAGGGCGCCGCCGGGCAGAAGGAATCGGTCGTGGAGCGGGCGCGCACCTGCGCTCCGCCGGGCTTTAGCGAGCACCACACGGGCTATTCGCTGGACCTCGGCGACGGCGCCCACACCGACGCGCACCTGGAGCTGAAGTTCAAAGACACCAAGGCGTTCCGTTGGCTCACGCGCAACGCCGCGAAATACAACTTCGAGATGTCGTTCCCTCGGAACAACCGCCAGCAGGTTTCCTACGAGCCTTGGCACTGGCGGTTCGTCGGCGATCAGAAGAGTTTCAAGACTTTCTACTACGCAAGGTTGGGAAAATAGGCGCCTGGGCAATGACCTGAGGATGTCCGGGAACGCACCTCCACCGGTGGAGGTGAAAAGACCATAACCTTAGCGGCCGCCGATGGCGGCGAGAAAGGCTTCGTTGCCGTCGATTTCCTGGTTCGACAAGCTGACGTCGTTCAGCTTGAAGTCGCTCAGCTTGATGTTTTTCAGCGTCACGCCGGAAAGCTTCACTTTCCGCCAGAGGCAGTCGCTCAGCTCGACGTCCACCATGTTGACGTCGGAGAGGATGACCCCTTCGAACTTGGCGTCGTGAATCTCGGAGTCGATGAGGTTCGTGTCGCTGACGACGACGCCGTTGAACGACGCGTCGTGGATCTGCGAACCGCCGCCCAGCGAGAAGCCTTTGAAGCTGGAACCGTTGAAGTTCGCGTCGTGGATCTTGGAGTCCGACAGCGAGAAGTTCTGCGCCCGGCTGCCGTTGAAGCGCGCATCGTGGATCTGGCTCTTCTGCATGTCAAGGTTGTCGACCGAGCTGCCGTTGAACTGGACGTCGCTCACTTCCGAGTTCTTGAGGTCGACGTTGCGGAGCTTCGACGCCTGGACGGAGCTGTCTTTGAAGCTCGAGCCGACGAAGGTGAGGCCCGAGACGCTCGACACCTGGATGCTGTTCTCCGAGAAGTCGAAGTCCTGGCCCGAAGGCGCCGTCACGCTCGACATCGTCACCGAGTTGCCGTTCTCGTCCTTGGAGCGGACCTTACCCTTGGTTCCCGCGAACGCGTCGTCGAAGACCTTGCCAGCCCAGCGGCCCGCCTTGTCGGCGAGCTGGGTCGCCGCCTCGGCCAGGTCCTGGAGCGACTCGGGGTCGCGGTCGCGCCGTTTCTTGTGGTCGCGGATCTTCTCGTCCGAAAGCGCGGCGATCATTTCCGCCGCCTGCTCGTCGGTAATGGTTCCTGCCTTGGCCATCGCCATGATTTTTTGGATTTCATCCTTCATCGTCTTTCCCTTTCCGTTTGTGGGCTCGTTTGAGTTCGCGGAGGGCGTCCTGGTAGGTGACGTCGCCGCGTTCGAGGGACTGCAGGACGGACATGACGGGCGATTCGCCCGGGTTCGCCGCCGCTGCCGGAGCGGCCTCGGGTTTTGACGGAATCGAGAGGGCCTCCTTCAGCCGGCCCATCGTCGCCTTGACGGTCGGGTAGCTGACGCCCAGCGACTTCTCCATGTCCTTGATGCGGCCTTCGCTGTGCACGAAGATCCTTAGGAAATGCAGCAGGTCCGAGGTCAACTGGCTGAATTCGTTGAACTCGAAAGGGCCCTCGACGCGGATTCCACAGTCGTTACAGGCAAGTATCCTCGGCGAGAGGGGCTTGCGGCAGGTGGGACAATCAACATTGGTATCAAATTTCTTCATGATGATCTCAAGATAGATTTAAAAAATCAATTTCACAATCAATTTTTTCAATATACCCCTCGGACGAGGGGAGGCGAATCTTGAGCCGGTAAATAGCCGTCCCTTGAACTTTCCGTAACTTCGCGAACCTACCGAGGAATCCAGGGTATTTTGCAAAAGGCTTAAGGCGAAGGGCCGCCCCCGCCGAGACACACCACGGTTTCCGGCTCCTAGGGGGAGCCTTCGCGATGCAACCATAGAGGAATGAACCATGGGACGTTTAGCCTTCCTGCTCGGGCTGTTCAGCTTGGGGCTGACTGCCTGCAACAAAGACGTCGACTTCGCGGGACCGCAGGCCGGAATGTCGAACGCTCTCCCGGAGAGCTTCACGCGTGAATTCCCGGCGGCGACGCTGCAGGACATGACGCTCAGCCTCAACCCGGACCGGCAGTCTGCCACCCAGGTCGTGGTGCTGCGGGATCACCCGCAAGTGACCAAATCGGCGACGCAGATGGACCGCGCCCAGCATGCCAACACGTTCACGCAGGGCCACGACGGCGCCTCCGCCGGCCCCGAGAACTTCAACGTTTCGGCCGCGGGACTGCTCGACCTGCTCGTCGTCGTCGACTATTCGAGTTCTATGATCGAAGAGCAGGACAAGCTGGCCGCCGGCTTCGCCTCGCTACTCAGCAAGATCGGCAACACTGACTGGCGCATCGCCGTCGTCGCGATGGGCGCCGACAAAATCGGCCTGGTCGACGGCTGCTTCCGCATGGACCGCATCATCAAGAAAGCGGACGCGGATGCCGAGCAGGCGTTCATCAACGCCGTCAACATTCCGTTGAGCGGGACCAACGTCGAGTACGGCTTCCCGACCGCGATCAAAGCTTTGAAGGGCCAGTGCAATGGCGTGACCACGCCATGGCTTCGCACGGGTTCCACCGTCGGCGTGTTGATCCTGAGCGACGAAGACAACTGCGGCAGCAACACCGGCGAGGGCTGCGCCGGCGCCCAAGGCGAGACGGCCCAGCAAATGGCCGACTACCTGGCGACGATCCGTCCGGGCGGCCTGGGCCGGGTCTACGGGCTCTTCGAGAAGGACAACGACTGCGGCGCCGCGGCTTACACTGGGGCGATCTACCGCCAAGCGGTGACGTTGACGCAAGGCACGTTCGGCTCCATCTGCGACGCCAGCTACGACACGACGCTCCAAGCCATCTCCGACGACGTCAACCGGATCGTGAAACGCGAGTTCAACCTCGCCCACGTTCCTGACATGGCGACGCTCCACCTGGC
>JAYVBB010000619.1:0-5126 GCA_043750715.1 Pseudomonadota bacterium
CTTGCCGCCGGTGCTCGGTCGCTCCGGTTCGATCAGCGCCAGGATCTCGTCGTAGCGGCGCCAGGCGATGGCCTTCATCAGCCGGAACATCTCGTTTCGGATCAATATCCCGAAGCTCTTCTCGTCGCGCGTGATGTCGGCCGTGAGGCGTTGCTCTTCCTCTCGCTTGTCGTCCGGCTTGTCGAGCACGGCGCCCGGCCGGCGCATCCGTTCCCATTCGTCGAGCAGACTGGAGTCGATCTGGCGGACGAGCGCCCCGAAGTACGCGATCATCTCGGTGACCTCGCCCTCGCGGTAGGACTCCGGCACGGTCTGCATCAGCACTTTGTAGACGTCCGAGAGATAGCGGAGGAGCAGCCCTTCGGCCCGCTGCAGGTCGTATTCGCGGACGTATTCCTCGAAGGTATAGAATCCTTCGTACATTTCGCGCGCGACCGACTTCGGACGGATGTTTTCCTGGCCGACCCAGGGGTGCGCGGCGGCGAACTGGTTGAAGGTCTCGTAGATGAACTCGCGGTTGGGCTTCGGGTACTCGAGCTTCTCGAGCTCCGCCATCCGCTCGTCGTATTCGATGCCCGCCATCTTCATCTCGCCCATCTTGATGCCTTTGACGCGCGACAGCTGCTGGCGGAGCACCAGGTCCGGATTCTCGAGGATGGATTCGACGAGGGTCAGCACGTTCAGCGCGTAACCCTCGGAATAGGGATCGAGGAGCTTCAGCGTGTCGAGCAGGTAAAGCGACAGCGTCTGGTTCAGCGAGAACTCGGCCTGGAGGTCGACGTTGACCCGGAGCTTCCTGCCGCGCGCCTGCGCGCGCTCGTCCTTCGGGACGAACTGGACGATGCCCCGTTCGACCAGCGCACGGAAGAGCTGGAAGGCGTTCTTGGCGAGTGTCTTCTTTTTTTCCGCGGTTTCGTGCGAGGTCTGGATCAGCGACCGCATGGCGCGGCAACCGTCGCCGGAGCGGCTCAACATGTTGAGCAGCATGCCGTGGGTGACGATGAAGCGGGAAACCAGCGGCTCGGGCGCCGCCGAGGTCAGCCTTTCGTAAGTCGTCTTGTCCCAGTGGACGTAGCCCTTTTCCGGAGGCTTCTTCTTCACGATCTTGCGGGCCTTCTTGGCGTCGCCGCCGGCCTTGGCCTCGAGCATCAGGTTCTCGATGACGTGCTCCGGCGCCTGGACGACGACCGAGCCCAGGTCGTCGAAGCCCTTGCGGCCCGCCCGTCCCGAGATCTGCTGGAAGTCGCGGACGCTCAGGATCCCGGTCTTCTCTCCGTCGAACTTGCAGAGCTTGGTGAGCAGCACGGTCCGGATCGGGATGTTGACGCCGACGCCGAGCGTGTCGGTCCCCGAGATGATCTTGAGCAGGCCCTGCTGCGCGAGGCGTTCCACCAGCACGCGGTATTTCGGCAATAGACCGCCGTGGTGGAGTCCGATGCCGTGGCGAAGGAACTTGGAGACTTCCTTGCCGTAGGGGCTGGTGAAACGGACGCCGGCGAGCGCCTCGGCGATCTTCTTCTTCTCTTCCTTCGTCGAGAAGTCGACCGAGAGGAGATCCTGGGCCCGCTCGGCTGTTTCCCTTTGGGTGAAGCTGACGAGATAGACTGGGGCTTTGCCTCTCGTAATCAGGTCCGGGATCGTGACGTGGAGCGGCGTCTCGCAGTAGACGAAGTCGAGCGGCACCGGCCGGTGCGTCGTGCGGACGAGCATCGTGGGCCGGCCGTTCAGCCCGCTCATCGTCTTCTCGAAGAGCGCCGTCTCGCCGAAGGTCGCCGACATCAGCAGAAAGCGCGTTTGCTTGAGAGTCAGCAGGGGGACCTGCCAGGCGACGCCCCGCTCCTTGTCCGAATAATAGTGGAACTCGTCCATGACCACGTCGTCGGTGCGCGCGAGCTCGCCTTCGCTGAGCGCCATGTTCGACAGGATTTCGGCGGTGCAGCACAGGATCGGCGCCTCGCGGTTCACCGTCGCATCGCCCGTCACCATCCCGACCTGGTCCGGGCCGAAGTCGGCGCACAGCGCCAGGAACTTTTCGTTCACCAGCGCCTTGATCGGGCAGGTGTAGATCGAGCGGCGGCCGTGCGCAAGCGAATGGAAATGCAGTGCCGTCGCCACGAGCGACTTGCCTGATCCGGTGGGCGTGTTCAGGATCACGTTCTGGCCGTCGTAGAGGGCGAGGATCGCTTCCTCTTGGGCTTCGTAGAGTTCGACGCCCTTTTCCTTCACGTAAGCGAGGAAGCGGTCGAGCAGGTCGCCGGCTTCGACTTTCTCGCCGACGGGCGGCAGCCTCTTGAACAGCGGGGCGTCGCTCAAGGAGCCTTGCTCCCTTTGGCCGCGGACCGGCAGCGGCGCTCGATGGTCTTGATGATGTCGGCTTCCAACGCCTGGCTTGATTGATCCAGGGGGTGGTCCGGGCCGACGACGGTCGGAGCCGGCTCATGAGTGGCGCAGCTGGCGGAAGCGAGCGCGCGCACCGTGATCCCCGGGGACCGGGGGAGGTAGATCGTGCCGAAGGCGGAACGCAGGGCGACCTTGTCCTTGCCCGCGACGGTGACGTCGGCCTGGCGTACGCCGTCCGCCGTCGCGACCGTGGACGCGTTGATGGGCGCGGGGTCTGCGTCGCCTTCGTCGATCTCGTCGACTTCGGCGGGCAGCTGCTTGATGTAGTCTTTGGGGTCGAAGGACGAGCCGTTGCTCGTCGCCCCCGCCAAAATCACCCAAGTCCAAGCTGAGACCATGCCCGCCTCCTGTCGCGGAAGGTTACCCTCGGCTATACTCTTAGGACAAGCCTTTCCCTTGCCTGGAGCGACCTTCATGCAGGACTACGCGGAGCCGGGCTCGCAGCTGGCGCGTCACTGGGTTTCTCCTCCGGTCTTGCAGGAGCTGGAAAGACAACGCCGGGTCGCCCGCGCGCGGTTTCTGAAAACCGTGCTGTCGGTTGCGGCGATCGCGTACGGCGGCGGCCTGGGAATTTTCTACGCCGTGGCAGGGTCGTTTCACGGCGACGGGTTGGTCGGCACGGTGGTCGCGGCGACGTTCGCCACGCTGTTCACCGTTGCCCTGAGCCAGATGTATTTTTCGAGCTACCGCAAAAATTTCAAAACGCAGGTCGTTTCGGGCCTCGTGCAGCGCGCCGACTCCGGACTCCGGCACCAAGGCGACGAAGGCGTGACGGCAGCCGACTACGACGCGAGCCTGCTCTTTCGCAACGAGGGCGCCTCGTCGTCCTTCCGGTCGGAAGACCTGACCTACGGGACGGCGCAGGGCGCGGGACTCCGTTTCAGCGAAGCCCACTCGACGCGCCGGTACCGGTCCGGCGGCAAGGACCGGACCGAGACGATTTTCCGCGGCGTGCTCGGTCGGGTGCAGATGCCGCGTGCTGTCGCCGGTCCGCTCGTGCTGCTGCCGCGGGAGCGCAGCAGGGACCAGGTGCTCGCCGGAGCTCCGGAGCTCTTGCCCTTTCGGCTGAGCGACGCCGCATTCGATCAGGCGTATGCGGCTTACGCCGCCAAACCCGACGACGTTCGCCACCTCGTGACGCCGGAATTTCGGCACGCGTTGCTGGCCAACGCGAAGACGAACAAGCGGGCCGACCTGCGCGTCTCGCTCGTCCACGACGGCCTCTTTTTTTCCTTCGCCAAGAACGGCGACATGCTCGAGCCGCCGTGGTTCACATCGCTCGAGAAGGTCGACCTTTCCGTGCTGATCGAAGACGTCAAAGGCATCGTGCAGCTCGCGGTCGAGCTCAGCCGGCGCCTGTCTCCAGGAAGGGCGAGTGCGTAACGTCGTCTTTCTCCTGCTGACCCAGATATTCGGCTCTCTTCCCGCGCGTGCCGAGGCGAGCCTGCTCGCTACCGAGGCGACGGCGGTGACCTGGCCGTCCGCCGAAGGCGCGGCGCTCCGCCTGGCGCCGGGCGCCATGGTGCTCTTCGGGAAGGGCCAGCATTTGCGGAGCGCCGGGCTGGTTTACGGCTACGACGTCTTCAGCCATTCCGACCCTTTTCATCACTGGGAGCTCGGCTACGGCGACGGCCCGAACGGTGCATACTTCGGCGTGCGCTACCAAAACAAAAACCACGTCGACCAATACGAGGGCGGCGTGGTTTTGGGAGCGCCGTTTCTGAACTTCGGCGTCGGTCTGATTTATGACGCCGGCGAGAGGAAGCTGCATGCCGTGGAGCTGAGAGCCACGCTGCCGATCCTTTCCCTGCCGGTCATGATCTGGGAAAAACTCCGCGAAGTGCCAAAGGGGTCTTAACCGGAAGCAGCCGGGACAGCCGACAAATCGTTTGCCAGCCAGACAAGCCCAGGCATCGGCAAAAAAATCTTTTGATTCAGGATGTTGACGTCGTCGACAATTCGGCACTCGATTTGCTTTGGGGCAAGCTCCTACTTTGGAGTCCTCAATGCGGTCGCTGTTCCTTGTCCCCCTGATGTCGTTCGTTGGCCTGGCTAGCGCATGCGGTCCGGGAGCTCCTCGCTCCAGCTCGCTCCAAGCTGACGGAGGCGGCGAACCTACCTCGCAGCTTCTGTTCACGCAGCTCGTGGATCACGATGCCGGCAAAAGCAGTGCCGTCTTCCAACAGCGTTACTTCCAAGACTCGACCTTCGCTAGCGGTCCGGACGCTCCGGTCATTCTCTATATTTGTGGCGAAGGTCCCTGCTCTGCCGACGAAATGACTTTCACCATCGGAAACCATGCCGAGAAATTTCATGCGCACATGGTTGCGCTCGAGCATCGCTACTACGGCGCGAGTTTCCCCGTTCCGGATTTCACGACGCCGAACATGAAGTACTTGTCGGTAGAACAAGCCCTCGCCGACTTGACGGGCTTCATCGAAGCCAAACGCGGCGAGGGACTGACAGGAAAATGGGTATCGGCCGGAGGCTCATATCCGGGCGTCCTGTCCGCCTATCTGCGTCTGAAGCACCCTCGTTTGATTGCCGGCGCCTTGTCATCGTCAGGGCCGGTCCGCGCCAAGGAGAACTTTGAGGAATACGACTTCCATATCTCCAAAGTGTTGGGACCGGACTGTGCCGACGCGCATCGGGCGCTGATTGCCGAGATCGACGGCATTCTCGAAAAGAAGAACGAGGACCCCAAGGCCTACGCCAAGCTCATGGCA
>JAYVBB010000620.1:0-6346 GCA_043750715.1 Pseudomonadota bacterium
TTCACCCCTCCTGCCAGGCCCGCTGGGACATGTTCGGGGTCTGCTCCGAGCTCCTGGCCTCCAACGCCACAGACGCCACCCGGGCCTCCTTCGTGAGGAAGTGGGAAGCGATCAACTCCACGATCACCGAGATCGCGCGCGACCACACCGCCAACGTCCTGCACGATCCCGAGCTTTCCCACATGGCTTTCCAGTGGGAAGACTTGTCTCCGACCGACTGCTTCCATCCGTCGATCCGGGGCCAGAATCTCCTGGCCGAGAAGACCTGGCAGGTGTTCCTCTCGAACCCTTGAAGCCTTGACCCAGGTTGGGTAGTCTGGCCGGCGTCTCAATGCACGAGGAGCCCGTCATGACCAAGCCCGTCCTGGATTCGCAGTTCTCCGCCTTTATCAACGGCGAATGGGTCAAGGGCCAGCGGCGCCTCGAGTCGCTCAACCCGGCCGACCGCCGGGACGTCGTCGCGGCCTTCACGGAAGCCAGCAAGGACCAGATCCGCCAGGCCGTCGAAGCTGCCCGCCAGGCCCAGAAGAGCTGGGCCAAGACGCCCGCTCCGGTACGCGCCGGCATCATCCAGAATTTCGGCCGCCTGATCGAAGCCAACAAGGACGCCTGGTCGCAGATCGTCACGCGCGAGATCGGCAAGCCGCTGCGCGAATCCCACGGCTCCGTCCAGGAAGTCGTCGACACGTGCAACTTCTTCGTCTCGGAAGGCCGCCGCCTCTATGGGCAGACGATCCCCTCCGAGATGCCGAACAAGGAATGCTTCACCTACCGCCGCCCGGTCGGCGTCTTCGGCTGCATGACCGCGTGCAACTTCCCCGTCGCCGTGCCGTCCTGGTACTTCATCCCGGCGCTCGTCGCGGGCAACACCTGCGTCTGGAAGCCGAGCGAGGACGCGCTCCTCTCCAGCTATTTCTTCACCGAGATGCTCGCCAAGGCAGGCATCCCCAAAGGCGTCTTCAACACCGTCTTCGGCACGGGTCCGGTCACCGGCGCCGCGATGGTCGAGCTCGTCGACGAAGGCCTCTTCGACAAGTTCGGCTTCACCGGCTCGACTCCCATCGGCAAGAAAATCGGCGAAGCGGCCGGCCGCAACCTCCAGGTCCCGTGCCTCGAGCTCGGCGGCAAGAACCCCATGATCGTCTGCGACGACGCCAACATCGACCTCGCGGTCGACGGCGCCTTCTTCTCCGGCTACGGCACGGGCGGGCAGCGCTGCACGTCGCTGGGCAATCTCATCGTCCAGGACAAAGTCTACGACCAGTTCGTCGACAAGCTCGTCGCTCGCGCCAAAGCGACCAAGATCGGCGACCCGACCAAGGCGAGTAACACCTACGGCCCGCTGATCAGCGAGCGCTTCCTGAAGAGCCACTTGGAGCATCTCTCGACGCTCGTCGAGAAGCACCACGAAATGCCGCTCGGCAAAGGCGGCTGGATCGGCCACGGCGTCAGCTGGGACCACTTCGACGGCAACGCGGAGCACGGCCTCTACGCGCGACCGAACATCCTGCTCGGCGTGACGATGAAGGACAAGATCTACGGAACGGAAACGTTCGGCCCTCTCTTCAACGTGCTGAAGTACCACGACATGGACGAAGCGATGGCCATGGCGAACAACCATGGCTACGGCCTCTCGTCGGCGATCTATACGAACGACCCGCAGCGCGTGTACCAGTTCAAGACCGAGATCACGGCCGGCATGTCGTCGATCAATAACTCGACGACGGGGGCGGAAGCGCACCTGCCGTTTGGAGGCAACGGCAAGAGCGGCAACGGCGGACGCCAGTCGGGCATCTGGGTGCTCGACCAGTTCACCAAATGGCACGCCGTCAATTGGGACATGTCCGGCAAGCTCCAGCTCGCGCAGATGGACACTCAATACGTCGAGCCGGAGATGGGCTTTCGGTTCTAGTTTTCGCGCTTTTCACACGGCTCTAACGCGGCAAATTCTAAGCTCTAATCGTCTTTCAATCGAGACTTCGTCGAGAAATACCGATGAGACGAGCGGGAGCAAAGTTTTGCGCTCGTTACTACTGACAATTTTACTAACCGCAGCGCTGTTTAGCGTCGGTGCTGCTTATTCGCAGCTCGTCGCGAACAGCCGCTTTCTCGCGCGTTCGTCGTCGTCTTTGCGTGACTGGGCGTTGGCGATTCCCGAGCCGCGCGCGGAAACGAAAGAGCAGCTGCTGAGCCAGCTCGACGAGCGCGTTTCCCTTTACGACGATGAGGTCGTGAAGAAGCATCTGGTCGACGGCATGCTCGTAAACTGGACGCTACACGGCCGGATGCTCGATCAATGCGACAGCCTGCTCTTCTCGGCATTGCGTTACACCGCGCTCCACAAGCTGGGTCACGAGCCACGCGCTCGCGACGCCTGGAACGCGATCCAAGGCTCGCAAACGGACGGCTACTGGCTCCGGCATCCGCGCTGCGACAAGAGCACGTCCCGCGACATGATCGTCGGCCTGATGGTCGCCCTCTCGCAAAAGCCTTTCGGCTACGAACAGCATCTGAAGACGCTGCTCGCGCGGGTGAAACAGGACAACGGCTACTTCGGCACGGGTCCCGTCTACGTCAGCTACGCGACGCCCGGCGTCGCGAAACTCATGGGCATGCTAGCGGCGCAGGAGCCGAGCATCACCGCCGCGGAACTCCCGGCGGTGGTTGAAGGCGGCTACTCGACCAACGAGATCCAGATGCTCGTGACTCAACGCGGCTATGCCGCCCACTTGATCGCCCTGACGATCTGGCTCGAGATGGAGCTGCAGCACGGCCGTCCCGAGGCGCCGAATGGCTTCCACGAGATGCTTGACGACCTGACGCTGCCGTTCGGCGGCGGCGAACTTTACGAACAGCGCTACGAGTGGTCCACCAACGAGCTAGTGAAGCTCGATCCGCGAAACCTCTTCTTCCGGTATCTGCGTCTGCGCGCGGCCGGAGCGGTGACGCCGCCCGTCGCCTACCGGATGATGACGGAGCTTCTGGCCATGGAGCAGTTTCCGGAGGACCGCCTGCCGCTAGACTGCGACCGGCGCGCCGACTATTTGTGGCAACGCTCCTCGACCCAGTACGAGCCGAGCAACCGCGGCTGCCGCCGGCAGTTTCACGGCACCGACTTCGTCTGGATGGCCGCCCTGCTCAAGGAGGCCGCGGGCTTGTATACAGATCAGGACGCAAAATTCCATTAATTCGGCGGGTTAACCAGGTAGGCTAAAGTTGCCCAGCGATTTTGCCGAATACATCTAGGAGAGCGAACTCCGAGGGTGTCCGGTCATGGGCGTGAAAAATCTCGACCTGACGAAACCACAAGCCGGCGACAAAGTGCTGAGCGTCTACGGCTATACGGATTTTCGCGCCTACCTGCGCGATTTCTACGAATTCCGCAAAGACGGCCAGCACGGCTACAGCTTTCGCGCCTTCTCGAAGTCGGCCGGCTTCACCTCGCCCAACATCCTGAAGCTCGTCACCTCCGGCGAACGCAACATCAGCCCCGACGCCACTCAGAAATTCATCAAGGCACTCGGCCTCAAAGGCCAGATGGCCGAGTACTTCGACGCCCTGGTACGCATGAACCAGGCGAAAGTCGACACCGACAAAGAGCACTACTTCAACCTGCTGCAGAAGCTGACGCCGCAGGGCAAGCGCCGCGACCTGAACGTCGAGGGTCTGAAGTACATGAGCCACTGGCTCTACCCCGTGATCCGCGAAATGGTCGCCCTCGAAGACTTCCGCGACGACCCTTACTGGATCGCCCGCCGCATCAACGGCAAGGCGTCGATTCCCGAAATCACGCAGGCTCTCCAGTTCCTCATTAAGGAAGGGTTCATCGAAAAAGTCGATGGGCGCTTCCTGCCGACGGACAACATGGTGCTGTCGAGCGACGAGGTGAAGAGCCTCGCGATCCGGAACTACCACCGCCTGATGCTCGAGCAAGCCAAGGACTCGCTGGAAAACCTGCCGATGGAAGAGCGGGAATTCGGCGCGTTGACCTTCGTCCTGCCGGAAGCGGCGCTCGAAGAGCTCAAGTACAAGATGAAATTGTTCCGTCGCGAGCTCCACACGTGGGCCATGCAGGTCGCCGAAGAGCACAACGGCGAAATCGTCGTGCAGGTCAACGCGCAGATGTATCCCCATACCAGGAAGGTGTCGGCATGAAACGGATGTCACAACCGGGGATGCTTCTGCTTCTCCTTCTCGTCAATGGCTGCGGCCTCGGGACGGAAGTCGGCAACGGCGTCAAGCCGAAGAACGACGACGGCGGCGGCGAAAGCGCGAAAGGTGCTTCCGAAGACACCAGCTCGCCCGACGAGTCCAAAGAGGCCGCTCCTGAGACCGGCGAAGGCTCCGACGGAGGCCAAGACAACGACCAGGGCACGACCGGCGAAATGAAAGACGGCGCCGACGATATCCCGGCCGTTCCCGACGGCTACGACATCAACCCGAGCCTCCTCGTGGCGCCCTGCGCCTCGCCCTTTGCCGAGGACTTCGGCCAGAACTACCTGATCCAGACGGCCGCCTCCGCCGACGGCGTCCGCAACAAATTCCACGTCACCCGCGACGGGGCCTCCGCCCCCTGGTCGATCAACGACGGCTCGGATGCCCTGATGTATACGGTCGAGAAGAACCCGGCGGGCGGAGCCCTGGCCGTGACCACCAAAGACAGCGCCGGCGCGGCTGTCGACTACGGCTACACCTGCACGGGCGTCTCGACCAAGACCAACGTCGACGTCGAAGACCTTGCCTTCAAAGTGACCAAGAAGTCGGTCTACGTCGGCAACTCGGCGCTCAAAGCCCAGGTGACGTGGTACTTCAAAGCCGCGGTCGAGCCGGCCAAGCCGGAGCTCGTGCGCATCGAGATCGACGACGCCGACGGCGAGGACGATCCCGTCCGCCTCGACGTGACGCCGGATTCCATGCCATAATCCGGGCATGACTGCCCCGAGCCCTTGGAAAAAATACCTTCGCCTGGTCATCGGCGTCGCCTTCGTGGCGGCGCTGATTCTTTCGGTGCGGCACTTCGCGATTCCGGAGTGCTCCCAGATCCAGCAGCAGGTCACCGACTGGGGCGCGCTGGCGCCGGTGATGTTCTTCCTCGCTTACATCGTGGCGACCATCGCCTTCGTCCCCGGCATCGTCGTGACGATGGCCGCCGGCCTCGCTTTCGGCCCGCTGTGGGGAACGTTAATCGTGTCGATCAGCTCCACCGTCGGCGCGACGCTCGCCTTCCTGATCGCTCGCTACGTTGCGCGCGACGCCGTGGAAGGCTTCCTGTCGAAGCAACCGTGGTTCACCAAGTTTCGCGCCAACGTCCAGGACGACGGCGTCAACTACGTCCTCTTCGTGCGCCTGGTACCGCTCTTTCCGTTCAACGCGCTGAACTACGCCTGCGGCCTGACGCCGCTGAAGCTGAAGCACTACGTCATCGGCTCGATGATCGGCATGCTTCCGGGCACCTTCGCCTACGTATACCTGGGCGCGACCGGCTGCCGGCTGATCGACCTGGTGCGGGCAGGCAACTACAGCGACATCCCAAGCGACGTGAAATTCAGCCTGCTGATCACCATCTTGATCTTCGCGGCTCTCTCCGTCCTCCCGATCCTCCTCAAGAAGTTCCGGAAGAAGCGCGACGTTCCTTCGAACGGATGAATTTTTCCTTCGCCCGCGGGGGCATGGTAAAATCCTTTCATCCCCTCAAAGGTCCGTTCATTCGCCGGGAGGTCTCATGGACTTGGGTTCCTTCGTTCGCGAGCGTCGTCGCAGCCTGCAGTGGACCCAGCAGCAGCTGGCGGACCGGGCTGGGGTCGGCCTGAACTTCGTCTACCAGCTGGAAAAGAACAAACCGACGGTCCAGCTCGACTGCGCCCGCCAGGTGCTGCTCGCCCTGGGCTTCGTCTTCAAAGTCGAGCCCGCGGTCGATTCCGAGCTCTGGGATCCCCTCGAAAAGCCGGCCGATAAGCAGCTTCCTTGGGACTAACGTAAGAACCGGGGCCTAACCCCGCCCGTTTCCGGGTCGATAAGCGACATAGGCAACCTTTTCCTAGTCGCTACCCCGGAGTCTCGCTTGGTTTCGGCTTCGTTCCGCCGCGCGCTGCTGATCGCTTGGACCCTCGTCGTCCCGGCGCCGGCGTTCGCCGTCGAGCCGAAGGCCGAGGAAGATCTGGATGCCGAAGACTTCGCCGGCGAGCCCTGGGTCGAAGGCAAGCTCGCGATGATGTCACTCAGGGAAAAACTCGGCCAGATGATCATGGTCGACGTCCTCGGCCCGACCTTCGATCCGTACACCAAAGAGCAGATGACCGGGTCTGATTTCGGCAACGTCCTGCTGCTCGGCCGGAACATCCACGAA
>JAYVBB010000621.1:0-10368 GCA_043750715.1 Pseudomonadota bacterium
CCCAATACGAATCGCCGCCGTATTCGTTGCTCGTCTCGGAAGACCCGATGAGCAGAACGTCACCATTGGCACGCAGCGCATGCAACCACTTTTGGACCTCGTGCGTATTCTCACGGAGGTAGACGCCGTTGAAAGTCGCGTCGGCTTGCTGCATCGGCAGGCTTGGCGCGATGGCGGCGACGGCCAGCACCGTCAAGACGACGAACACGGACGCCTTGCCGACGAAAGTCTCGATTTGGTAGCGGCGCGTCATCGGTATTCCGGGACGGAGAGGTGGCGGGCCAGCCACGGTTGGGGTTTGTCGCCCCGCAGCACGTAACGCATGCGGACCAGGTATTCGCCTGGCTCGACGTTTGTCGACGAGTCGCCGAACGCGACCTTTCCGTGCAACTCAGGTGCGCCATAATAGTAGTAGGGGCCTCGGACCAGACGCCGGAACGCTTGCTCAGGCAGCTTCGCGTATTCGATCTCGATCGTCGTATCGGGATGAGTCGGCTTGAACTGGACCGATATCCCCCAGCCTCCCCCGCGATGAGCATTTCTGAGGACGACGGCGAAGTCTTGGGGCATTTCACCAGCCCC
This sequence comes from Pseudomonadota bacterium, assembly GCA_043750715.1. Lineage (GTDB taxonomy): Bacteria > Bdellovibrionota_B > Oligoflexia > Oligoflexales > CAIYRB01 > CAIYRB01. Next base: position 583 of record JAYVBB010000621.1, read on the forward strand.
CGGGGGAGCGACCGGCAACTTGTAGTCGGAGTTGTAGACGCGGTGAACGATGAGTTCGAGTTGGGGGACCGGGTACGCGAAGAAGAGCCAGCCGGCGCTCACGAACAAGAACGTCCCCGAGACGGCGACGAGTTGGACGAGGGCCCTGGGAACGGGTGACGTCAGATTTCGCAGCGTAGCGGCGGCGGACGTCCGGCGCCAAAGCGACCAGATCGACAATCCGACTCCGTGCCAAAGCCCCCACAAGACGAAGTTGAGGCCCGAGCCGTGCCAGACTCCGCAAAGCACGAATGTCAGCAGATAGCCCGTGATCGACGTCACGGCGGCGAGTGCCGGTCCCAGCCGCGTCGACAGGCGCTGGACGATGGGTTTGAACAAGTACTCGCGCAAGATCGAGGAGAGCGACATGTGCCAACGACGCCAGAACTCCGAAATGTTCGGCGCCAGGTAAGGCAGATTGAAGTTTTCCATCACTTTGAAGCCGAGCAGACACGCGGTCCCGATCGCCAGGTCGCTCAAGGCCGAGAAGTCGAGATAGAGATAAAAGGAATAGGCTATGAGGCTGATCGCCGTCTTGATCGGGTACGCAGTGGTCCATTGGACCCTCTCGATGTCCAGCGCATACGGTGCGACCAACGGCACGAGCAAAAAGCGCTTCATGACGGCGATCAGAATTTTCGCGATGCCGGGAAGAAAAAGGAGCCGGCGGGTAGCGGTCCCGCTGCGGTCGCTCCAGCGCGCGAATCGTTGGTAGCGCTCGATCGGCCCCGCAAGAAAGGTCGGGAAAAAAAACACGTAGTTGAGGAAAGTGACGAAAGAAGGGGTGCCGAGCTTTTTGCGATGCCCGTCGACCAGGAAATGAATGCAGCGAAACAGGAGGTAGGACATCCCGACGGTCTGCAGGATGCCCGCGGCCGCGCTCAATTCAGTGAACCGGGTCCTGGCGACCAACTCCCTTCCCCAGTCGTACTTGATCGCGACGAAGGCGACGACGACCAGGCTCACGGCCAACGTCAGCTCGGCTCCGGAATTCCGCTCGGTCGAGTTGAACCGGCGACCCGCGCCATAGACCAGCGAAGCGACCACCACGAGCACCAGAATGGTCGTGAACGTGAGCATCTGCGAAAGTACGATCAGACTGGCAAAGAACAGGAGGACACGGGACAGGTTCCGGTTTTGGAACAACCGGTCGAGCATCGCAAGAAGGAGCAGCGCCGCGACGATCAGAATAGTTAAATTGACGTTGTCGAAAAGCACTGGCGGAACGAAGGCTCCATGACTATTCACCGGCTTGCTGGATTCCCTTGGATGTTATAGGCCGCCCCGTCAGCAACAAAGCGAAAAAACAACGGAACTTCCATAATCCCCTTTGATTTCGGCTGCGTCCGAGGCAAATTGCTGCAATACTTCGGCGTCTTTAACTAAAAGAGGGCTGCGTGCAGCAAGGTTTCGAGGGCCTCATGCCCATCAATAACATCTTCGAACTGGCTGCGGTATTCTGGCGCCGGCGCGTGTTGTGGCTGCTCCTGGTCGTCTTGGGGACGGGAGCCGGCATCGGGGCCGGCCAGGCGCTGTCCCAGTACCGGCTTAGCATCATCCCCTTGGAGTCCGTGCCCACCACGATGGACGTCGTCACCAAGGCGGTCGACCTCAACACGTCGCTAGTCACCCTTTTTAGCCGGTCCGCGGCGTCGAAGACGTTCGCCAGAAATTTTTTCTCGGAGCTGGACCGCCTGGCTGGAATGCCCAACCGCTACCAGGACGCGGCCAAGAAGGCGGTCGCCAAATGGGAAGAGATCTTCGGCGAAGGCAACCGCACGGCAGCGGTTGAAGAGTTCGCGGCTTATTTGAGCGGCGAGATGGTGCTTTCGATAAAAGCCATGCCGCGCCTGACGCACGACACCTTCCGTTATGTCGTGTATTCGCCCTACGACAACCAGATTACGGTCTACTTCGAGTCTAGAGAAACCGGACTTGCCCGCGCGGTGGGCGTCGCCTCGGGCGCGGCGATGGCTCCGGCGGTGCAGGAATTCAACGAAATGAATCTGAATGGATGGAGGACGCTCCTGACCGACCGCGCCAACATCTACAAACAGGTCTTTCAAGCCGTTCAGACCGGCCGACCCGCGACGACCGGCACCTCTGAAAGCATCCGCCAGAAGGTCTGGAGAGACTTCTACGAAATCGAACAGTTTCTGGCAGGAAAAGAAGGCCCTGGCGCGAAGACCGCGGCCCCGCCGCCCGCGGTCGTCGTCACCGACGGCAACTTCGCCAAGCTGTCTCTCGGCGGCGACGCGCTGCGGATCGCGCCCCTCGCTCAGCGCTTGGCCACGCTTAAGGAAAAGAAGGCGCTGACGGACGCCGAATACGACACCCAACTGAAGCACCTCGCCGAGACGAACGACGCTCTGAGCGGGCTGTACGCGGAAAGCGGGGCCGCGGAAGCCTCCGTTCCGACGATGCAGATGCAGGACTTCAAGGAAAAATTCCTCCTCTCCGGAGTCCGCTATTCCGACACTCTGCTCGCGACCGACAGATCTTTGGGCAAGACCGATCAACGCACGTTCTCCGTCCGGAAATGGGTGGTCGGATCTTTTTTCCTGTCGCTCGTGTTTGCCACGGCGCTCGTGCTGGTGCTCGAATTCGGCCGCGCCTTCTCGGCGCGGGTCCGAGAGCTGAGTCACGCCTGAGGCATGACTTCCTACCCGACAATCGTCCTGCTCGTGGCGTTCCTCGTCGTCGGCATGGGCTTCGTGCTCTTCCAGCGCTGTGCGGGATCCCTCTCGCCGACCAGACTGAACCTCGTCTCCTGGAATTTCTATTTCGAAATTCTCGTCTGTACTTATCTTGGGACGACTCTCTCCCTGCTCGGCGTTTCTCACTACCGCGTTGATTCGGCCACCTCCGCGGCGCTCGACCTGGCATTTCTCGCATCCTCTTACGCGATCATCGCGATGCCGCTCGTCATGCTGACGTGGCACCTTCTGATCTTCCGGACCGATCCGCGCCAAGCGCTGGCGTCGTATTTGACACGACCGACGTCGCTAGCGACTCGCAAGACCGGAAAAAGCAGCGAGCTCTTCTACTGGCAGATCCTTTCGGTGCTGTCGATCGGCGCCGTTGCGTACACCTACTACCACCTCCAGTCGATTACGTTCCTGGATGCGCTCACCGGAGGGTCGGCGGAGGAAGTCGGCCAAGCTCGGATCGCCGCCTCGCTGCATTTCACCGGAAACGAGTACATAAGGAACATCTTCGCCCTGCTGCTCGCTCCTCTTTGCAGCTACGTGGCATTCGGTTACTGGCGTCTGACGCGCACGAAGGTGCACATGGTCTGGTTTTTCTTGTCGGCAGTGTGCGCCTTGCTAGCTCTGGGCTACAACGGCGCCAAAGCGCCGGTGGTCTTCTTTTTCGTCACGCTGTTTCTCATTTCTCTATACCTCAAAGGGCGAGCATCGCTCATGCGGCTCGTGGGCCTCGGCACGTTCCTTGCGTTTCTCATTTTGGGACTTTACGTCGTCTTCGCGGGGCACGCGGACTTCGATCTGAACTCCGGGCCGATCGGCCGCATCGTGTTCAGCCAAATGGCCGGTTTCCCTCTATCCTTAGATACGTTTCCCGAAAGCCACCGGTTCCTGGAAGGCGGAGGGTTTCCCGCTTGGCTGGCTGGGATCATCGGCGAGCGCCACGTCCGCTCCTCCCGCGTCCTTATGGAAATTTACAACTGGCGCGCGGTGGCCACGGGCACGGCCGGATTCATGAACACGTTCTACATGGGCGAGGCCTGGGCCAACTTCGGGTGGGCCGGGCTCATCCTGTCCCCCGTCGTCGTCGGCATCTTCATCCAAACGATCTACGGAACACTGCTGATCCTGCCCAAGTCCCCGCCGACGGTGGCACTGATGGCTTACTTCGTCTTACGCATGCCGGTCACCGGGGGTTTCGTAGACTTTCTTTGGAACGTCGGGGCGCTGTCCGCCATTTTCTTCGTGACGTTCGGAGCCCACTGGACGTCGCTTTTCTCTCCATTTTCCCCGAGGCGAAGGCCCAAGCCATGGGGTCATCCGGCGTCTTGAGGAACTTGCCGGCTTGCGCTACGATGCCGACTCGTCTATGGACACTTCCCATGCTTCCACGTAGTTGGCGAGTTTGGTTCTGAGACCTCCTCCCTGATAAGGCACTTCATGTGTGGCATCTTCGGCCTGGTCGTCGCTGACCTGAACGCCTTCAAAAAGTCCTACGTCTCAGCCGCCATCGGTCACCTCTTCACGCTTTCCGAATCGCGAGGCAAAGAAGCGGCCGGTTTGTCGATGATGGTCGATAAATCCATCATGGTTTACAAAGTGCCGATCGCCGCGTCCGAGATGATCCGTTCGTCGGAATACAAGGCGATCCTGGACGAAGCTCTCAAGCCGGTCTCGTCGACGGCCAAGCGTCCCTTCGCCATGATCGGGCACTCACGCCTCGTGACCAACGGCCTCCAAGGCCAAGCCAAGAACAACCAACCGGTCGTGAAGTCCGGAGTCGTCGGCATCCACAACGGCATCATCGTCAACGACGAAGCCTTGTGGAAAAATCACAAAGACCTCCACCGCGAAGCGGAAGTCGACACCGAAGTGGCCATGGCGCTGGCTCGGAAATACGTCGACGAGACCGGTTCGACACAGGAAGCCTTCCGCAAGATTTTCCAGGAACTGGAAGGCGCGGCGTCGTTCGCCGTCATGTTCGAGGACCGCAACGAAGTCGTCCTGTCGACCAACACGGGCTCCCTTCATATTTGTCATGATCCCGAAACGCAGATGTTTCTGTTCACGTCGGAACGCTTCATCATGGAACAGATGCTGAAGACGCCCACCATGCAGGGCCAATTCAAGACCGCCGTCATCCGCCAGATCAAGCCGATGACGGGCGCCTCCGTTCAGCTGGATCGCCTCGAGGTCACGCCTTTCGACCTGAAGCCCACTCCTTCCCCCGAATCCTTGCCGGTCAAAGCCCCCGCGATGGGCGGCCGCTTCAAGATTTTCGATCTGACCGAACGCCACGAGCAGGGCATCGAAAAAATGCGCCGCTGCTCGCGCTGCATTCTGCCCGAGACGTTTCCCTTCATCGCCTTCGACCAAAACGGCGTCTGCACGTTCTGCCAAACCTACGTTCCGAGCCCTCCGCTCGGCATCCCTGAGCTGAAAAAACTGCTCGAGCCGGTGCGCAGCAAGAACGGCGAACCGGATTGCATCGTCGCCTTCAGCGGAGGGCGCGACAGCTCGCATTCGCTTCACGTCATCAAAGCCGAGCTCGGGATGAATCCACTCGCCTACACATACGACTGGGGGATGGTCACCGACTTGGCCCGTCGCAACCAGGCCCGGATTTGCGGCAAACTCGGCGTCGAACACATCCTCATCTCCGCCGACATCAAGACAAAGCGCGAGAACATCCGGAAGAACGTCGTGGCCTGGATGAAACGGCCCGAGCTGGGAATGATTCCGCTCTTCATGGCCGGCGACAAGCAATACTTCTATCACGCTCACAAGCTGCGCCAGCAAACCGGCATCAAATACTGCTTCTTCGCGCCGAACAAGTACGAAACCACGGGATTCAAGACGGGCTTCTGCGGCCTCGATTTCTCCAACAGCTTCTACTTCAAGTTCTCGATCGGCCCCAAGATCCAGCTGGCGTCTTACTACGCCAAGCAGTACCTGCTGAATCCGCGCTACATCAACTCGTCGCTGACCGACACGGCGTTCTCGTTTTACTCGTCCTTCTTCCTCGCTCACGACTACTTGATGTTCTACGACTATCTCGCGTGGGACGAAAAAGAGATGATGGATCTGCTGCGCCGCGAATACGACTGGGAAGTCGCCGGCGACACGGAATCGACGTGGCGGATCGGCGACGGTACGGCGGCCTTCTACAACTACATCTATTACACCGTCGCGGGCTTCTCGGAGCACGACACGTTTTTTAGCAATCAGATTCGGGACGGCCGTATCACGCGCGACCGGGCGCTGGCTCAGGCAAAGCAGATGAACAGGCCCCGTTACGACTCCATCCGCGAGTATGCGCACATCATCGGTTTCGATGCCGACATGGCCCTAAGAGTGATCGACAGCATCCCGAAGCTGTATGCGCCGCGCAACTCCAATCCCGTGCAGGCTTTGCTTGCAGCGGGCCCCCTGGGTCAAGGACTCGTGAGTGAGCGGCAAGCTTAACGGCGCCATCGTTTGGAACCTGGCGAGCGTGGTCATCCTCGCCGTCGCCGGCGTGGGCGCTAACGTCCTGGTCGGACGCCACTACGGTCCCGAGATCCTGGGCGTCTTCAATCAGGTGATGTCGCTCTACGTAGTCTTCAGCCAACTCGCCGCCTTCGGCTTTCACTACTCGGTTCTGAAGTACGTTGCCGAATGGCGAGACGACCCGTCGCTGTCCAACTCGATCGCGCACAGCGGACTGATGCTCGCCGTCGTGTTCGGCCTGGTGACGTGCTTCGTCGCCTACGCGACTCTGCCCTTCGTCCACCTGGTCTTCCAAAGCGAGGCCGTCGTCGAGGGCTGGCGCCTCACCATTCCGACGCTCTTTCCTTTTGCCATGAACAAGGTGCTGCTCGCGTTGCTAAACGCGCACGAACGCATGCGCCTGTTCGCAGCCTTCCAAAGCATCAGGTATCTCCTCATCCTCGCCCTGATCGGACTGATCATCGCCACGGGGTCACCCGCCGTCTGGGTGAGCGTCGTCATCGGTGCCGCCGAGGTCGCCCTGCTCCTCATCCTCCTGCCTTTCGCATTCGGCCACTTCCGCCCCCTCGTCCAGCCCGTGTCCCGGACTTGGGTGCGGAAGCATTTCAGCTTCGGTTCGCGGGGCTATCTGACGGCGGCGGCGTTGGAGCTCAACTCCAAGGTCGACATCCTGATCCTCGGCGTCTTTTTGACCGACCGGAACGTCGGTATCTACAGCATGGCCACATTGTTCCTCGAGGGGCTCCTGCAAATCGGTGCCGCGATAAGGAACGTGTACAACCCGAAGATAACGCGTCATTTTACCGGCGGAACGATCGGAGAGCTGGAGAAATTGATCGCTTCGACCCGCAACAAGCTCCGCCTCGGCGCCGCGGGAGTCGGGGTTCTCGCCTTTGCCTTCTTCCCGATCTTCGTCCATTGGATCGTCGGAGATCCGGCGTTTCTCGAGGGGTGGTATCCCCTGGGTATTCTGATCGTAGGCTTCGTGGCCTGCTCGGCGCAGTACCCCTTCAACATGATTTTCATTCAAACGGGTTTTCCCGGGACCCAGACGATCTACAACGGCCTGGCTGTACTGGCGAATTTGCTGCTTAATCTTGCCTTGGTGCCGTTTTTTGGTGTTTACGGATCAGCCTTGGGAACCGCATTGGCGTTTGTTCTTTCGGTGCTGATCCTGCGGCGAATGGCCCGGAAAACCGTTGGAATAGCTGTCTAATTTCCCAACGATGAGGCCTTGCCACCCGCGTGGCATTGCTGCAATACTGACGCGCCATTAGGCAATGCTAGGTGCCAAATCTCAGAGGACTTGATGTTCAACGAGCAAAAAATCGCCGTGACCGTTCCTTGCTACAACGAAGAAACGCAGGTCGGGACTGTCATTTCCACGATGCCTTCCTTCGTCGACAAGATTTACATCGTCGACGACTGCAGCAAGGACCGGACCTCCGAGGTTGCTCGTAACTCTGGTGATCCCCGCGTCGTCGTCATCCGCCACGAAAAGAACCAAAGCGTCGGCGGCGCCATTGCCACGGGCTACAAGGCCGCTCTTGCCGACGGCTATGACGTCGTCGCAGTGATGGCAGGCGACGGGCAGATGGATCCGGCGGATCTGATGGATGTCTGCCAGCCCGTTTTGGACGGCGTTGCCGACTACGTTAAGGGCAACCGCTTTTCTTACGCTAACGGCGTCAGTATGATTCCGAAGCTTCGCTTTACCGGCAATTTCGTGCTGTCTGTACTAACCAAAGTCGTCTCGGGCTATTGGCACGTCGCCGATACTCAATGCGGCTATACGGCAATCAACAAAGAAGCCCTCGAAAACATCGATCTCAATGACATTTACCCGACTTACGGCTGTCCCAACGACATCCTGACCAAGCTCAATATCGCGGAAATGCGCGTCGCGGACGTGCCGGTGAAACCGGTCTATCACGTCGGCGAACAATCCAAGATGAAGATCCCCCGCGTCATCGGTCCGATCTTGCTGCTGCTTTCGCGCCTCTTCGTCCAGCGCATGGTGCAGAAGTACATGGTTCGTACTGGTCACCCGCTGGTACTAGCCTACATTGCCAGCTTTGTGATGTTCGTCCTCGGCATCAGTCTGGTCATTTACAACATTGCCATGGCTATTACGTATGGGCGCTTCCCGATGCCGTCGTTGCTCGCAGCGGGCATCTCCTTCGTGCTCGCTTTGCAGCTCCTGCTCAGCGCTTTCGAGATGGACTTCAACTACAACGAGCCGTTGAACATCAAGCTCACTCGCCAGAACCGACCGGTCCCTGGCGGAAACGGGCGTCGTGGCGGCGCCTACCGGGCGAGCGGGCCGACCAAGTCCAACCGGGAAGTTCAGGGCGCCCAGAGCCTGATTTGACTTAGGGACAAATTGACAGCCTCCGAAAAAGAGTTGTAACGTCCAGCTCTTAACGGCGTTTTTACCTAAGGCTGCGAGTTTCCTTGCTCATGATCTTCATCGTGCTGATGCTCTGTTTCACGTACGGACTGAGTTCCGTGCTGTTGCTCGCCGCGATGAACCGTTGGCTGAAACTCGAACGGGACGACCTCACCAAAGTGCTGCTCATTGGATGGGGATCCGGTCCACTCGTGATCGGATGGCTTCTCGAATACATGTTCCGGCTGCTCCCGGGTCATGGCGACCGCGCTTACATCGGCGGCATGCTCACGATTTTCGCCGTTCTTGGAGTGATTGGAATCAAAGAGCTGCCAGCGCTCGGGAAAGCCATCCTTACTCTCGGCGCAAAGCTCTTCAGGTGGACTCTGCCCAAGGATTTTGCGGCGCTGTTTCTGCTCGGGTTCGTACTGTGGATCCTCTACAACGCGTTCGGGATGGCGTTGACCCAGACCGTGCTCGGGGACGACCAGCTGGAATACGCCCGCCTTGCTCAGGTCTTTTACGAATCCAAGAGCTTCGAATTTTATCCGAACGTCACTCCCAATTCGCCCATCGGTTTCGCCCTGGGAAGTTTCCATCCCGTGTCGTTCCCGATGCTGATCACCTGGAGCCATATCATCGGCGGCTCTGGCAAAGCTTATGCCTTTGCGAGGTTGATCAATCCCTTCTTCCTGACAGCGACCGCGGCGACCTTTTTCGCCGTCTTTTCCGGGCGATCCCGCATCTTCGCGACGACCGCCGCGTTCCTGTACGTCTGCACGCCGACGATCTATTCCCTCACGACTTCGTTTCACATCGATCCGTTTCGCATTGCGGCCTTTCAAATGTGCTTTGCGTTCCTTCATTTCGTGAAGTCCCGGAACTCGACGAGCAACTGGTTACTGGGTGGCCTCGGCCTGGGATTGAGTATGAACGCGCATTCGACGGGACTCCTGACGGTTCCTATTGCAGCCGTCGTGCTTTTCTTGAATTCTGACGTTTCGGTGCGTAGGCGTATCGCCATGATCTCGGTGATCACCACGATTGGCATGCTCATCGGCGGCCACCGCTACCTTTTGAACTTCATCAATCTTGGTAGTCCCGTCTCGGACCACCCGGGCGTGTGGAAAACGTTCGCCGATAATCAAGAGACGTTCGTGCGCG